>JBOGPP010000251.1:0-3374 GCA_050748485.1 Nitrososphaeraceae archaeon
GCACAAACGTTCAAAGCTTGCACCATACTCGCATCAGTTACTCTCAACATCTCGTCAGTGCACCATTCTATCAGATTAGCTTGTTGCTGTGTAACACGGATAGTGGTTGCGAGAAGCATATTCGAACCCAAGAGGCTCATGACGACAGTTAGAAAAAGTATGGAGTAGACTGTCTTTATCAATGCCAACCAACAAAGTCTGATACATGAAGTGTTATTAATTCCCTCCGGATCCCAACCGTCTTGAGGAGAGTGTAACAACATTTTGGAAATGAAGAAACTATGAGACGATTTTTGCAAGCAGTTAGTGGATCTCCCTAGTTCATGATTTGACCCCATCATGAAAGTTAGGCTAACTCAGTGTCTGATGCTTGCCCATTTCATGGTAATATGTGACAGTCAGAATAAGGACAAATGATATTGCATTTGGAGACTCCTACAAGAGAGATTAAACGTTCTAAAAAGTTCTATAGTAACATGTCTTGTTCCATAGATAATAGAAGCCGCTATGCATATCGGCACGTCGCTGTAATGGCTTCCATAGTAGACGACTAGGGTTCTGTGCCTTGATGATCCATAGTCAATCTACTTTGTTTGCTACTAGTTCAGCCCCCATAAAATCAACCTTGTAGGTAGGTGACTTCTATATAAGGTATTGGCCTACAAATACCCGCCAACTAATTAACTAGTTATTGCATATACATTAAGTACATATATTATGCCAGTAGCATATGTGTTAGTTACGTGTGAAATTGGCTTTGAGGACAAAGCCATGGAACAAATAGCGAAGCTACCCTCCGTAGAAGAGGTAAATCGAGTCACAGGTGTCTATGACATAGTCGTAAAGCTATCTGGGAGCGATTTGGATCTATTAAGAGAAGTTATTGGGAAGGACATGGTAAAAATTAGGGAAATCTCTTTCACACATACATTAATGGCTGATCAAATTGTATAAAAGGTGAAAATAATCTCAGTCATTGGAGGTTGCATCAAGTTTTAAGCCATTAGTTATCATTTTTGTGTAGAAACCAATAATCATCTTATTTTCATAATCCTTATGGCGAGGAGCCCTATTGTTACTACGAGTCATTAAAAAAATCAGTCAAGGCGAGTCTTCTCAAATATTGTAGAATCTAACTTGAATCCATTTACTTCGGGCAACAAGGAACCTGCTTGAAGGTTGCCGATAGAATCAAGCCAGTTTACTATTACATAATCTACATTAGAAAACAAAATTACTATTCTGGAACTTCTCTACCTAGGTCCTGATTAAGGACCTATTCATATGAATAGTATATTTTGGGTCGTTAATAACAATACTATAATACTGTGCCAATAGCGTTCAAAGAGAACGCTAATTCTACGAGTCGTCTGACAACGGATCCGAGGCAGCATTGATCATAGTATCATCTGAAAGAGAGGTTGATCTTTGCCTGGTACGAAATACAACGAGGTGTAGTCAGGACAGGAACAATTCCCTGTCTGTATTTGAATCATTCATATCTGAAAGTCTCTCGTGAAATGAAGTGTGAAAATGGAAGTGTTCATCCAATGTATCCATTAATGAAGGGTCTTCAGCGAGGTTTCCTAGCACTTTGTTCGGATAGAATAATATCCTCTTATATCTGTGACGAGCTATGTCAATTTACAATTGCATATCTACTGTGATTAATGAGATTATACTGCTCTGAATATATTGTATTGCATGTGCTAATAGATCTATGTTGACCATAAAGATAATAATAGATCCCTGAGCCCAGCAACACTGCAATTTGTTTCCTGTTTTTCTAATTGACCTAATAGGTATAAAGTTGAGCTCCATGAGAATAAAACAAAAGTAACGAGTATCCTAATACAAATGAAAACACAAGTTACGATGTCATTTATGCCAGCTGATAGCGTTTTATACCTACTTAACTAATCCATTAAGCAGGTCTAAATTGCAAATAATATCTTTATTTTGAAACTAGAAGCGAGTAAGCTATTTCACCTAGTAAATTCTTAAATTAGACATTGCGTTAAACCGATGCTAAACTTTGTTCAATATTCTTAAGAATAATAGGACGGCTCGACTTCTGGCCGTCATTATCATAATAATAATAATTCCGAGTTCTATATTAGCTATTAATTATTTACCCGCGTTAATTCAAATCTATAATGAAATGGCCCAAGCCCCTTTTATTTATCATAGCGATGATAATGGTCTAAGAATTGAACTCTTTACCGATGGCTTAGCCAAACCTACTAGCATGACATTTGTAGATAATGATACAATTCTGGTCCTAGAAAAGGATACTGGAACGGTTCGAGTAGTAAATAATGGAACACTTGAAAAAGATCCTGTACTCAGTGTAAGAGTCGATCCTAAAGCTGAACGTGGCTTACTCGGAATCGATATACTCAAGAGGAATATTGGACAAACAAAGATTGACGATTATGTCTTTATTTATTTTACTGAGAACATGAACAAAAATACCGGAGAAGAAAGTGTCAGGAATAGAATTTATAGATATAATTGGAATGGAACAAATCTTTTTAATCCAGTCCTTCTGTTAGATTTACCTGGAGAACCTGGTCCTTACCATAACGGAGGCAAGATTAAGATTGGTCCAGACCAACAACTATATGTAGTGATTGGTGATCTCACTAGCCCTTCTACTATACTACAAAATCATGTAATTGACAGAGATGCGACTCCAAATAATACCTCCGTCATATTACGCATCAATCCTGTGGATGGACGTCCGTCATCAAGTAATCCATTCCAAAACCAGGTTCAAAATAATCTTGTTCATCTTCCCAATCTGGATTATTATTATGCCTATGGGATCAGGAATAGCTTTGGTATATCATTTGATCCTATCACTGGAAATCTTTGGGATACGGAGAATGGAGAAGGCAAATTTGACGAAATTAATTTAGTGAAACCCGGATTTAATAGCGGTTGGTACAAGATTATGGGGCCGGTATCCAGGAATATGAACTTCAGCGAAAATGACCTTGTAATGTTAAATAATTCGTATTATTCGGATCCGAAATTCAGTTGGGTCAAACCAATCGGCGTCACTGATCTAGAGTTCTATAAATCAACTACACTTGGGGCTAAATATTCAAATAACATATTTATTGGTGATATAAACGCCGGTGACTTGTATTTTTTCAAGGTAGATGATGACAGATCTGGAGTTAGAATTGATCCCCTTACTTTAGGTCATACCGATCTATCCGATTCAGTCGCTGATCTCCAAGATGATCTATCACCTGTACTTTTTGCCAGGGGATTTAGCGGTAGAATCACTGACGTTGAGACCGGTCCAGATGGTTACCTGTACATTCTGACCTATTCAGATGGACGTATGTATAGAATAGTAAAGT
>JBOGPP010000252.1:0-3798 GCA_050748485.1 Nitrososphaeraceae archaeon
GTCATATTTCCATCTGTATAATTTCCTCCATCTGTCATATTTTCTCCTTGTGCAAATGCTGGTGTTAACATAGATGTTCCAGTTGCTGACGTTACTAGTATTGCTGCCGATAAGGTGGCTGCTACGGCGAAGATTGTAGTCAAGAGAATTCTTCTATTAATGTTCAAGTTCAAGTTCATTGTGTGCAAATATAACCATAAACTATATAATAGTTACAAATGGCAATCAGTCATAATCATTTATTCAAGTTCATAATGTCAATTAAATTCCCTTTTTAAATAATAGTATGCAGTATATAGTGTACGTTCTAAATCTGCGTAGCAGTTGACTGTGATAACGCGGTCAATCTCCCCACTTTAATTGGATCGCATTATCTTGTGCATAACTACTCGCAATTTTCATCTGGAGAAACTAATTAGTTGATTAATTTTTCTCCAATTGGGTAACGATGACCATTGATACTTAACAGCTGAAGTAGGATGGAAATATCTGACTTTAAGTTAGAGAAGGAATTTCGCGCTCTTGTCTAGTGTTTCCTCGTCAAGCCACCATTGCGATAGAAGCAAAAGGAGGCAGTAGATCATGAATGAGGACTAAGTAATAGCTTATTCTACAATACATAGCAACAACAGATATTTAGTCTAGTTACTGGTGCTTCCTATACCCCATTTTGTGTATCTGCAGCTCTTAAACCGTCTTCTATTTCTGCGAATAACTGCAAGTAACGTTCACCTTTAGGTGTTATTTCGTAGTGTTGAGCTGGCTCTTTATCAAACGGGATCAGCAATTCACGGCTGATTAGGAAGTCCCTATAGTATGTGAACCGTGGCCAGTTTAGTTGACTCTCGTACGCTAATTCAAATTGTTTGCAGCCTTCTACCTTCGAATTTGCAGTCTGAAGTAACTGTTGGATGATTTCGTATTGCTCTCGATGGGGTTGCTGTAAAATCCTACTTAGCATAGAAATTACCAGTTAACCAAAGCCAATTTACTAACTATATGTATTTAGGTTTCTAGAAATTAGTCTTTTATATATTCTCTAAGAGTTGTAGGTTGTCCTCAATCTCGCCGAATAACTGCAGATAATAAATGCCTTTGTCAGCGATTTCATAGTATGAACCAAGCCAACTAATCTCGAAATGAATTCCATTCCTCAAACCAATCATTGTTATCCTCATCTTTATTCATCTCCTTCTGGTTCTTCTGTTGGTGGTCCATGAGGATTAGGGGGATTACCAGGACATCCTAGAGCTGCACAGTTAACGACATCATCATTCGATTGTTCTCCCGGTATTGGTGCTGGTTCTGAACTAGGTTCAGTTGTGTTGCCATTAACGGGCAATTCAGGAATTACTGTTTGGGATTTGACAGTCTGATTATCTGTACCATCTTTTGGGCTAGCCACTATCAACTGCTGCTGAAACATAATTGCAGCAAGAAGTATTATCATGATAGTATAACCAATAACTTGGTCAATCATTTGTCTCTATTTGTACCACATTCTAAAAAAGTGTATCAGGAGATCAAGTTTTTATGATTTTAAACACATATTATTAGTACCTACTGACGAACAAACGACAAGGCTAGTTATTATCCAAAACCATTCATTTAGTTCTACTTTCGTTTCGGAGCTAGTGCATTGATTGGTTTTGAGGTGCTAGCTCTTCCGCCACCATTTCAGTGAAACTATGGAATAGAAATCAGTACAACTTTTAGCCACATTTTGATCAGAATAGATTTCTCAAATTGATATTGCTATCTTTTATTAACTATATTGAAATAGTCTCGATATATGATTGGTTCGAAAATCGTATCTGTGTTGTTTGTGAATATTCTTGTTGTGGCGGTATCGAATTATGCCTTGCCTACAGAAAGCGCGATGGCTTCTAAAGGATCTGAAGAGGATAAGACCGAGATTAATCTCGCAAATATCCAGACTCCAGAAGAGAAAGAGGAAGATGAAAAGTTAAAGGAACAGTGGGAGTCACACTTCAATCAACTGCTTACAGAATCAGGAAAATAATAGGAGTAATAATAAAAATCAATAAACAAGCTTAGCTTTCTATACTAGCCTTTGATCAGTATAAACCTAACAATGTCAATAGTCCATACCGTAGTACCTCCCGCGTTGCAAGGGAAAATGGGTGGAACTAGAAAAAAGGTTGGTTGACGACTAACAACCTGGTAACTGTTTATTTATGTAATCATGTAGTTCCTTCTGCGTCCTTTTTATATTATCTCTGAATTGTTTTATTGGATCTGTGTTGGGTATACCTTTTAGCACTCGTTCGTATCGTTCAGGTGCATCGTCAACTTTCTTATGGAGTATTTTCTTCCATTCACAGTACGTTGGATATTTGACAGTCATTTTCTTCGTTATTCCTCTTGCAACAATATTTACGTGCTCGTGATTAATAAATATCGACTGTATAATTATTAGAAATAATACTAAACTACAGGGGTCAAATTACTACAACTTTATTCTTACATCTCTTAATGGTCTTAACCATTGTTCAATTATCTTATCGTTAGTTGAAAGTAGTCCATCAAAAGCTGTAGCCGATGGTCGTTTTGTATTAACCGAACCGCTCAAAGCTGACAATTTTGCAATCCATATAAATCAAGTTTGAGCTGTGCAGACTCATTCGTTACTTTTTGTTTAACAGAAGATCCATACAATTCAAAGCCTGCCTCTTCGTTGGCATACTTTGGCACAGGAAGACCTAGTTGACTTAGACCAATTATCAGAACATTGGTCATGAGTAGATGTTACTGTGTCCCGATAGGTACCCTGGCCTCCTCTCCGCTATAGCACAGATTGCGTAACAAAGTTACCTGTTGCATATATACAAGAAGAACTCTTTGTAGCAATAATATGAATTCAAAAACTATTGCTATCGCTGTGATAGCAACATCTGCTTTGATAGCCATGATTGGAGTAATATCTTATGGTGCGGGACAAGGAGTAACTGCACAGAATATGTCAATGATGGGAGATCGTGCTGAGTATGGAAATAAGTCTTTTGGTCAGCATGAGAAGATGATGATCAATGGAACGATTAATCTAGAGCAAACCATCTTTGAAGCAATCGGTTCTAAAGTTAATACCACATTGTCTCAGGCTATAACTACTGCTGAACAGACAACAGGTAACAATTCATTTGCGTTAGCAGCATTTGGTGGTCCACATGGTCCCTACTTAGTATATACAATAATTCTTGGTACTCCTGGAATGGAATTCTATAAGGTTATAGTTGATCCTGGAACAGGACAAGTGTTAACTTCACAAGAGATGTCTCCGACGGAATGGATGAAAATGCAACAAATGCACCAGATGATGCATAGCGGTGATGGTGGTGGTCCTACCGGCGGTGGAATGATGATGGGAGATCGTGGAATGATGAAGTCTGATCATGGCTGGAAATAATTAGAATATGTCGGGGAATGATTAAACATTCTCCTAAGTTTTTTTCCTTGACGTTGAATTACAATGTGGTTAGGATTTGATATTATTCCCAAGTATCATTCGATGAGTGACAGAGATGGATGATGCATTAATGTTTGGAACTTGGTCTGTATTGACATTAGTATCAGTTTGAATTGTAGCAAATGACTGATCGATTATCTTGAGTGGCATCAAAGAACCTGATGCCATAGTCGTAGCTAAAGCTAAATTTAAGCTTGCTATGTATAATCCACTCCAAACCCTAACTAACTACAACATTACCAATCATCCACGGATGCAACACACATATGTAATTATATGATCCAGGGTTTTCGAAAGTTACTGTAAATTCT
>JBOGPP010000253.1:0-2329 GCA_050748485.1 Nitrososphaeraceae archaeon
CCAAATCCTGTCACAAGGAGTTTGAGCCGAATATATACTTTAATGACACACACACAACAAATCAGTTAATTACAAAACTTCTGTCGTATTGATTAACAAGCACAATAGATAAGCATAAATGAAATAATTCTCATAATAATATAATGCAAAAGGGGAAGGTTAGGAAAGAAGTATCATCACTAGAATACTTAACATTTGAAGAGATATGTCCAACTTGGTCAAACAAACTTAAAGCTGATCTTGATAAGGATGATTTACATATACTCGCCCGCAAGCCAGAAATGTGCATAGTAGGTGAGGCTTGGGGATATACCTCAAGATATCTTGGATATAGGGTGGTTTATCTGATTCCATTTATTGGATGTTGGAATTGTATTAAATTCGGTAACAAAATAGGAAAAACTGCAAAACAGCACGGTGAATTATGTAAAAGCTTTCTTCAACCTATAATTAATGATTTCGTCTATCATTGGAATGAAAAGCATTGGAAAATAACTTTAAAGAAGAATGAAAAAAAGTATGTAGCGAAATTAAACATGAGTATAATTTAGAACTAATTTTTTGAAGTCAATTTAAGAAACCCTAGCCTGCGGAGAAGACTCTTACAGACCTGTGTCGCCGAAGTAGTTGTCTTCATTTATTATTATCTATTGTTGCAAGTTCTTTTTAAGATTCTATTTATTTCAAGCACTAATGTTGCTATCTGCAGATCCATTTATTTCAAATTTTCTCCGTGGATATTTATTATAAATTATGAATCAATTCGATTCTTTTTTGAACTTAACCTAAGAACTCCGAACGGAAGTACTGATTCATGACTCCAATAGTTTGATATACATTTCCTCGATTAATGAGCACATGGTGGAAGAAGAAAGACTTGTTGGTCACGAGATTCATTTGAAGCAACGTCCAGTTGGAATGCCTACTGAAGACGATTTTCAGCTTGTTAAAGTAGATGTTCCAGAACTAAAAGATGGCGAATTCTTGGTACGTAACTTATGGATGTCAGTAGATCCATACATGCGTGGACGTATGAGAGAAACTAGGAGCTATATATCTCCATATCAAATAGGTGAACCTCTAGAAGGGGGATGCGTAGGTCAAATCATAAAATCTAATAATACCGGATTTATAGTGGGCGATTATATTCTTGGGAATCTAGGTTGGAGAGAATATTGGATTTCAGATGGTAGTAATAGAAGCGATATTAGGAAAATTGATCCGAATCTGGCGCCAATTCAATGGTACTTGGGTATCTTAGGCTTAACAGGTCTTACAGCTTATGTGGGACTTTTAAAAATTGCTCAATTAACCGATAATAGCAATAATAGTACTGTATTTGTTTCTGCGGCTGCGGGAGCTGTTGGTTCTGTAGCTTGTCAAATTGCAAAGATTAAGGGCTGTCGTGTTATAGGAAGTGCAGGCTCACAAGAAAAGGTAAAATGGTTACTTGATCAGGCTAGAATAGATCATGCCTTTAACTATAAAGAGGTAGGAGAGAACAATATTTCAGACGAATTAAAGAGGTTGTGTCCTAATGGAATTGATATTTACTTTGATAACGTAGGAGGAAAGCATATAGAAGCTGCTATTGACAATATGAAAATTTTTGGGAGAATCGTACTCTGTGGTATGATATCACAGTACAATCTAACTTCCACACCTACAGGACCCTACAATATCTTTCTAGCAGTACCTAATCGGCTTAAACTTCAAGGATTTATTGTTAGAGATCATTATGATATATTAGATAGATTTTATGAAGATATGTCAAAATGGATAAGTGATGGCAAAATAAAATGGAGAGAAACAGTGTTTGAAGGTATAGAAAATGCACCTAAAGCTTTCTTGGCTCTATTTAAGGGAGAGAACATTGGTAAAATGCTAGTAAAGATTGGGTTCTGATCCATTGCTGACTCTATCCTTCTATTGTTAATTATAATTTAACCATAGTTATACTACCTGTGTTAGTCAGTATATATTGAAGACTCTTCCCATGACTGATCTTCTTGTAAATAAGTCTGATTAAACTGTTTATTGTATAATGTTGAAGTAAAAAGCTAAGGAGCTAATTTGTCACTCACAAGTGCCTACTTTGTGCGAGATAGGACTTTGTCCTATAGCTCCTATATAATGAGGCTGATTTTGTAGCGACGACAGTTATAATTTTTATCTAGATTTAATCGTTTGTACTTCACCATCATTGGCCGTCACAATTACCCTCTCAAAATTCAGGCTATCAGCATCTGGAGGGGTAATCATTACGGATGAGAATGGTCCCATGTTCCCAATTGATTGGACCTGCCCTTGGTCACTAAATTGTACCTCG
>JBOGPP010000254.1:0-9927 GCA_050748485.1 Nitrososphaeraceae archaeon
TAGTTGTTGTCATTGCAACATTATTTTCGTCACCCTCAACTTTCGAATTCAAATTAGAGCATATTACATTCACAGGAAACCAGTAGTTGCCGCATTCATTGATTTGTGATATGACCTGACTCTTTTCGTAACTACCAGCTAATGCTAATGACGGAGACATGAAAGATATAACCACTACCACCAGTACGAGCAAAGTTACACTGAATACTGCTACTACTCCATATTTCATGCTCTAACAATAATAGTCTGCCTACAAGTTATCTCAGTTAAGAAAAAACAATAGAATACAGAAATCACACATCTATCACTTCCTGATATTCTGATAAATTATTAGCTATCTAAATAAGAAGTAGTTATCGCAAGAAAAAATAAAATAGATTTTGATTAAGATTACTTTGGTGGTTCTGGTTCTTCTTCTTCGAATTCTGGGAATAATGCAGGGGCTTTGAAGCTGGACAGAGTAGCTCATATAATCAAACTCAACAGAGTAATTGTGGTCCTGAAAGGAAGGATAATATTCATCTTAACCCCCTTAGCTGATAATGAAAACAGAGATATTAGCAACTGTTATTATGGCAAACATTGCCCTGATTGGCTTCGAAGTAGTATATGCTCAGGTACTTAATCGAGATGTAGGAGCACCAACACCCGGGCTTAACGGTACAGCGAGTACAGAACCATCAGCTGGGTCTATTGATATTTCACCATTAGAGTTACTACCGACTAACGGAACTGTTACAATGAGCCTCGAAGATATAGTCGATACTAACATGAATGAGATACCACCACAGGGAGTAACGGTCATAATCAGCAATGAAGCCGTCACTGTAACTAACCACGAAGTAACAATAGAAGAACCTGAACTAGAGCCAGAAGAATCACAAGCGCCAATAGAAGAATCGGCAGCGCCAGAAGATGGTGAAGATACTGCCGAAGATCAAGGAGCTGAAGGAGATGAAGGTGAAGGGGGGCTAAACTAACTAGCCCTTACCTTTTTTCTCTAGATTTCTGCCTTTACTGTCCTTACCAAATTCTTTGAATTCTCTTCTAGGTATCTCGCTAATTCGACACCTAGTTCCTCAAGAAAGGAACAGATAACACCGAATCAATTACTCAGATTCAGAATTTATTATAGTCATTTAAGGCCTATAGTACATTGAAAAGATAAACGAAGCTAGATATCGTCTTCCACCATGTAAGATTCGATACTTATAGGGTCAAGTATACTCGTTCTCAGGAACATCTGAGGGGCAAGCAACGAATTCGCTCTTAACGAATGGAACGGGCGGAAGTTAGAAAGAGGACAGAGAGCAACTAGAGTACTGTATAACCCAGGGGTATGAATACGGAAACTACGTTCCAACTATACTGCAAAAGATACGACGCTTATGTTCATGTGGATAAAACTCACTTCACATGCCAATAACTGAAATAATGCAATATTTTCTAAAATAGATTCACATCAGTAGGCAGGGCGGCCAAAATAAAGAATTCGGGCTGAATATGGGTTGATGTTGATTAAAAAGGTTCAACGATGGAAGCTTAGGTCAGAAATAAAGCCGCAGCAAATAGTCACCTGAAATTCTTCTATTCGAGACCTTGAGATTCTTAAGTAACAAGAGTTCATTTAGATGAAGTTATGTGAGAAAATAAGTGATTGAAAGACAGAAAAGAGGACGGGAAATTTGAAATTGGCTGATGATTTACTGAATATGAATATAGAACAGATCAATAATTACTAAATAAGTTGGGTCGTGACCTAAGATATCACTAGCGAGTCACTCATTGCTCCTCATATATCAAATTTCTATCACTTTAACCTGACAGAAATATCTACTTCTGTTACATTTCCAGTTAAAGTGTCCTTTGTGTGAGGTTGAGCCGACACCTGTATAGTGCTTAGTAAAAATAATCCTAGTCCTAAACTTACAACAAATTCTAGAGACAACATTTTCACATAGTCATGATGGTTTTCCATAATTTAAGCCCTTACTAAACGATAGGTTATTTTCACATAGTTATGATGGTTTTGCATGAGTTAAGTGATATGTTAACATCCCCGCCTACAAAGAAACCGTAATTCCAATGAAGTCTGACATCTGAACATCTAAAACCGTAAGGTCTTGTCCGATCTTCGATTATTTGGGACATCAAAAATATGCAAGAAAATTTGTTATATTTACACTGCGTCAAATTCTATGAAATAACAATTCTAGAGAACTTTTAGGATATTTCAGGTATTAAAGAGGAACGGGGATTACCCGGTTAAGTCATTAAGGCATCCAATTGTAATTTCCTTCGTGCGCGCAGATTTTCATACAAATCTAGAACGAACTAATCTACTTTCCTGTACCTATTTTGTTCCTTATGATTGTAATATATCTTTGATCCTTAAGTCAAATAGGGGTAACTTACCAAAGTAGTTTATAATATAGATGATCAATTCCTTAAAACCGTTATTATTTTCTATTAGATTGCCCTCATTATTTAGGAGGACCTCAATCATTTTCCTCATTTTACTCTCTGGATTTTTTGCCATCGCGTTTGGTGGGCTTGATCATATCTACGTACAAGGGTCTGTAGATTGTGATCGGCAAACATTCTCACTAGTAGATTGTCCAGAGTCATCTTCAGGAGAGAAAGAGACTAATAATGACGATGATGACAACGGGCAAAACATTGAACTACAAATTCCTTCTGTAATTCCATTTCCTTAGTTCGAATAAAGTGACAGAAGAATCGCGCACATTCTCCTGAATAATTTTTGCGCGCAAAAAATCAGATTATTTCTTGACTACAGGTTCGTAAACCTAGTATATTAATACACTAAACTTGAATTGTTCTAATCAACAATTCATCCATTTTATTGTATGTCTGCATTGCCTGCATTCCTTTCGGAGTAGTTTTGAACGTCCTCTCTCCCTCAATATACTCGATAAGATCACACTCAAGCAGATAAACCAAGTACTCTTTCAGTAGGTTGTATGAAAGATATGTCTTGAATTGGATCTCCGTTTTGCACACCTTGTTACCGTTGGTTACTTCAAGTATAGATGAAATTATTTCAGATCTTGATCTATGTCTGAGTTGTCTTGGCATTGCTTATACTATTTTATTAGTGAAGATATCTATATATATTTATGACTAATCTAACTACTAGAAGAGTCTTCTACAATTATATCTAGGATAGACTCAGAGGGTTGAACTAATTTGTTACCACTAAATCAGTCGTTAACGATATCTCTTGCCTTCTGGGTCAAGTCCTTGACGCGCCTGCTTCCAGCAGTAGCGGTGCTTCTTCCAACCCCAATCTGCAAGCAATAGATCATATCAACCAAGCACAATCTTCTCTACAGAATGGCGATACAGAAGGAGCACAAAGGAATATGGATTTAGCCAAGAATGCTTTAGGCTGCACTCCAAAATGGCCTGATCCATGCTAGTAGTACAAACAGTATTGGGTGAGATTGAGTCATCGATAGAACTTCAGGGACATCCTAAACACATCAAAAAGATCGTCATGACTGGTAGACACTTTGTCTTGGTTACGCTCTCGATTCTCTACGGCAGTCCTCAGCGCAGTAATTACCTTGTTAAACCTAGGATGAATAGCGACGTATCCATTTCTATACTCAAGCAGTGCTTCATATCACAAGAATCTGGGATTTGTCTTGGTTGATGTAACTAATATCATGCTCACTTTCTGAGTACAATAGCAATAACTGTACCGTGACACAATATACACATTATTAATACTACTTGTTTTCTATAATCTTTTCTGAGCTTTAATATCTACTTAATGAGCTTAACGAACGTTTTGAAAATCTTGGAAATCTTTAAAAGATGTCGCAGTTGTTAGTGTATAACTCGGGTGGCACTACGGGGAAAAGTCAAAAAAAGAGTAAACGGTGAACGAAATCCTAGACAGATCGAGTAAACGACCCGGCCTGGAGCCTTTGATCTTTTAATGCTGAGACCAAAGATCTGGTATTTATTGGGTCAAAAAATTGCGCTCTGGATTTAGAAATTATTTTTTTGCTACCTTCATTGTATTTCTTTCCCTGTTCCTGATGCAATGAATATATTTTTTACTTGCCTTGGGAGACTTGTGAATGATTCTGGCTCTTTGTTAAAGATAGAACCTAGTACTTGGTTAGAATATGCACTGAGACCTCCTACAACTCCTATAAATTCCGGGTTCTCATTATTAAAGAAGGAACCTACAGTGCCAGCACTTACATTATCTGGATTTTCTAGATAATGAAAATATCCGGCGGGGACAAAAAAGACTTGACCCTTTCCAATTTCAGATGTATCGACCTCACCGGTGGGTCCAAATACTGTGAAGCGTACTTTTCCATCGATAACATAATTTAATTCAGCTGCATTTGGATGCGTATGAGGTTCTATTATCCCTGTTGGCTTCAAATTTATTAGAAATAGTGCCAAGCCGGATAGTATTGGAAAATCGACAGCCATACCCAAGGAACCAGTTCCTCCTGGAGTCTGAATTTGTGGAGTGATACCGGCCAAGTTTAGTGTATGTGAATTTGTATTTGGAGGTTGAACCTGACTGCTACTTGAAAAGACGGCTGGTTTTGGTCCCAATATTACATCCTGAGTTGATTTATAATTCAATTGATCAAAGAATCCGGGAGGATTTATTCCAAAGATTCTATCTAAAATTCGTGCAGACATAGAACCAACAGATCCTGAAATCCCCAGGTCTTCTGGTAGTTCATTATTATATACAATGACAAATCTTGCCTCCTCATTACCAACATTTTCTAAGTCGTGCCAGTAGCCTCTTGGGACAAAAGATAATTGTCCAGGGTTAATTGTAAATGTATCACGACGGGCATTGGGACTATAGATGGTCATTTTAGCATTTCCAGCAATGCAATAACTTAACTCAGCTGCATTGGCATGCCAGTGGGGTTCACGTACGCCGCCTTTCTGAAGCCGAAGTAAAGCAGCTCCCATCCCCGCTAGTATTGGAAAGTTATCTGCATTCATTACAGTCCTGCTTCCAGTTACACTCTGGAATTGTGGTTTAGCACCGTCCAAATCAAAGATATGGGTTGATGATGATGGTTTATTCATTGCTATATTCATATTGCTTGTAGTCTGATTAATATTGGTATTATTATTGGTACCGTTACTACCAAAGACTTTACCAAACGACGTCAAAGATGGTAAAGTAGCACTTACTGCTCCCGCAGCCCCCGCTAATTTCAGAAAATCTCGACGCGTAAATTTCTTATCTTGAGACTTGTGTTCTGATGAATTTGACGCCATCATCAGAAACTTTTATTGATAGTACTTAAGGTTTTTGGTCAAGGTGAAATATACGCCGAATTAGTCTTTGCAATCACAGTGATTATTCTACTAGCCATTAATTTATCACAGATTACCTAGGTCAAGACCGATTTAAACTAAGGATTTAGTTCGATAATATATTTGTACAATGGATCTACAACGGAGGGTGTCTCCATACGATTTATTACTAGCCTGTGGCTTACTGAGCAGAAATAATTCCGCAATAAAATTGATCTATATACTGCAAAATGTTCTACCAAATACTGTACGATACACTCTAATACAACAACCAATAACAGCATAAAAAAAAGTAGGTAACGATACGATTAGACATATAATGAAGAAGAATAAATCGATTAACCAGAAAGACATTCAAACTATATTAAAACATGCTGGTCATGACATACCGTCTTTAGAGAAACAAATTCAGTCAACTTCAAACGTGGTCATAGATCTGAGGATTAAGAGGAAAGAATTGAATGCTCAGCTATTCGATCTTGGACAAACAATAGATCAGATTAAAAGATTCTCGAGGTTCCAAAAGAATATAGATATCAGTAAATACTAACGTTGTTGGAATGAGAATTTCATCACAAATGGAAAAAGCGATCAATGATCAAATTGCTTATGAAGCATCAGCTATCAACGCATATTTTGCGACGGGATCATGGTGTGAAAGAACTGGATACGACGGAAGTGCAGCATTCTTTTTCGAACAAGCAATTGAGGAAAATACACACATGTTAAAGTTCGTTCATTATCTTAATAATGCTGAGGCCGAAGCTATAATTCCAGCAATAGAAAAACCTCAAGGTAAATTCGATTCACTAGAATCTACTTTTCAAGCCGCTTTAAAGAGTGAACAGACTGTTACAAAGCTCATCAACAATTTAGTAGAAATTGCTGAAAAAGAAAAAGACCGTGCTACATACTTATTCTTACAATGGTTTGTAAGTGAACAAGTAGAGGAAGAGATCCTATTTCAATCAATTCTTCAAAAGTTTGAGATATTTGGAAGAGAGAAATTGGCGGTATATCAAATTGATCAATCCCTAGCATCAATTAGATCTCAGGTTATGGCTAAGAAGCAGATCTCTCGTTGATCTTACTTTTTGTTTGAAATATCTCGATTAGGCTAATGGATCGTTAATAATTAATTTAGAATATGTATATCCACATACTAAACTATGGTAACGCGCATAACTAGAAGTTTAATATATTAGAACCATATTTATGAGGCTCATTATTCATATAATAGTGGAGATCAAAAGTCTTATGAGTAAGTGACTGGATCTGTGCAGGCTCATATTAGTTTCAATTGTTATTATTTTTGCAGCACATCAATTAGTATAGGCTTTCCCATATGCAACCGGGGTTATTGATGCCTTCACGACCATAGCTATCAGAACGATGGACATTGGAAGTAATGTACGAGTTCTTTCATCCAACATTAAGTTCGTAGACCCGAACAGGAGTAAATTCATTATGAGAGTCTTCGATGATCGACGAGGAAATCTGTTCAATAGGACTTGAACCCATTATCTGATGTCGGCATGGTATTTATGCTGCTTCTGTTTGTGATTCAATCATATCTCTAATGAGGTATCTGTGACAACGGTCGCCTACATTATGACAATGGCATAATAAAGTAATATCTTTATTCTGTCTCAACTGTCTCAACTCTCGAATTTTTTCTAAGGCTTCAGGATTGTTTACAATTTCAATTAGAAATCGTCTCTTGTACTCAGGCCAATCGATAATTTTATCTTTCATGTAATCCTTATGTAAGGCCTTGCTTGGAGCGAGCTCTTTCCACCATTCATTCCAATTCTCCCTATGTTTCGGAAGAGCTCGTGGTCTATATCTGGCTATTAGAATTCTCAGGCCATCGTCTGGTTCCGTTCGTTCCTTTAATGATTTAATTTTTAGAGTCATTTATTGCTATCCTTTAGGTGGTCCAATTCTTAGCGCCGCAGTTATCACAAACCTCGACTAACTGTAGATGAACGTACTGTTTATTTCCGCAACTGGCACAAGATAGCAGCTGCCCGTTCATTTCATCTCACTAAAGTAATAGAATCATCTCTCTGATATAGATATACCTTCGAAAAAGTTGGCTTATCTCATCTTCAACGAGCTCTAGATGAACTCATTTTGGGTTTTAAATGAAAACAGACGAAATATCTGCAAGAGGTAAACCAATAACAAACAGAAATAAGGTTGACGATATTGTGAGGAAATTCAAGTCTAAATATGGCGAAGGGGAAGTGAAAAGGTATTATACAACATTTGATGTAGCAGTTGAAGTCACGCTCTGACAGATATCTCCCATGAACAGATCATATATTAGCCTAGATCCCTTATTCTAATAGAATCTCAACTCATTCAGATTAGGATGATTCTTGAGTCTCATAGAGCAATCTACTATGTCGTTATTGTCACGGGCCCAAAGGGGTTAGATTCCCGTAGGTAAAAGGGCTCATCATTATAAAAGGTATACCTAATTTAATCCTTAATAGCATATTCGCTTAGCGCAAGCTACTTATTTCTCGGTTATACCCTGTATCAGTTTGCTTAGCATATGAGGCATACCTGCATAAGATGAATTCCTGGATGATTGAGGTAACACCATCTCCACATTACGACCATGCGTGGCATATCCAGGGTCTACACATAGTACCCAAAGAGAGGATAATATTCAAGATGATGAAGGCCCGAAAGAGAAGTAAGATTAAGAAATTTTATTCATATTTCAGATCCTATTTCGTAATCCCTAAGTTACTTTCATTATGTTTAAGTAAATCATTTTCCATAGTAGTATTGTAGCTTTCTTGTGTCAGCCCTTCACACAAGGAAGCGAATGGCGAAATGGAACTCGAGTAGAACCCACAAAATTGGCATCGGGGGTCACCTGGTCATACAGAATTTCCTTCAGGTAGCATTCAAAATTGCCCATTAAATAAGTAAATGTAAAAATCCATCGATGAGTCAACTTATAGGAAAACGTGCTAAATGTCTGTTCTTTGATAGAGCGGAAGACGATTTGGCTGCGCATTTGAAAGGCCAGTATACACAGTCATTCGTAACACTGGATTTAATGAAATGACTTTTCCGGAAAAGGTAGAACAGATGAGTTATCAGATTAAGGGGTTGCAAGATCAGTAAAGCAAGAAGAGAGCGATCCCAATAAATCTCAAAAGCTGCTTAGGATGCGTACAGAATACGCCAAGTACGGCATCATACTCTTTTACAGTAAATTGATTTTAATAACCTCCAATAACCAGCAGGCCAGGGAAAGATATTGGGCCGGGTAAGAATTGTGAAACTATATAATACGTCGGCTATTATGTTCACGTACAACAGGCTTTTATAACACTCTCTAAACTAATCAAACTATGATAAAATCAGACTTTATTACTTGCGGTATACTACTGGGGGCCATTTCAGCAATCGTAGGTATTCTCTCGACCACTCTTCCTATGACAGTGACAGCCCAAAACACGACAGATATTCTTACTACGACTGGGGGTATCCATAATACCACTTCTCACGGGGATACGATTGTCCTCCGTGGAATAGGCTCTTCTGAAGAGCCTGCTCATCTAGTACTCCCTCCAGGCGAAGAAAATCAAGGAGTAAATATTCTACACCATCGACCAGATGGCGCAACATACTCAGGCATTCTAACTTTTACGGCTACAAAGCCGGTCGAAGTAGGAATTGGTCATAGACTTCACATAGATAATTCCACTCTTTCACAGGTTGAAACCGAGCTGCTGGGGGATTTTCATACACGCCAATACGGCAATAAGAGTGAGCATATAACACCCGGTCTAATATCTTTTCCATCCCGTATTATCCCTGATTATGGAATCTCACCGCCCTATTTCTCTGCCTCGATTCCATTTGTAGGAGGTTCACTATTTCTTAAGACAGAGGGAGAACCGTTCGTAGCAGTCTACGAAGTGGTTGCGGATGTTCTGCAACCTCAAATTGTCGTCGACATAGACAGTGCCAACGTCACAAATTCTGAAACGACTGAAAATGGAGAATAAAATAAAAGCCTAGAATTCTTGGATCACTATTGCTATAATAGTCATAATAACCGTATCAGTCCGCACCCATCTTTTACCTTTTAGTAGGCCATAAGATACCTCCAAGTATCCAATATCAAACTGCCAGTACAATTGCACCCATCACAATCCCAATGCTTCCAGGGAATTGTGTTACTGCATTCAGTTGTGCTTGATTCTGAATTTCTGGCTGCAACTGTTGCTGGTGCTACAATAGCGAGAATAGCTACAATTGTAACTCCAGTAGGTCTTTGTAAGGGCTGTGCAAATTTGTCAAAGGATTATGTTTCAGAGAAGTCAAATAAAAAAGTATTTAGAAAATTTCCCAATGTTTTTTAATGAATAGTCCAGTCAACCAAAGTATTAACTACGTCTTCGCTATTATGCAGAGTTAGTATATGCCAGTGACTAAGGAATGTAGTTGTGAAGGGGGAACGACTAATTCTAATGCAATGGAATTTGTGATAACAGGTTTGAGAATAGAATTGCGGTGCCGAAAATGCAATGGCATTATTAGATGGTGGAATGAAGATAC
>JBOGPP010000255.1:0-14193 GCA_050748485.1 Nitrososphaeraceae archaeon
TCTACCTGATGAGCAGAGGATTCACCGAATCAGATGCCTTGTCTCTCATAGTTGGAGGATTTATGGAACCATTCACAAAAGAACTCCCTATGGAATACGCCGTAGAGCTGAACAGAATGGTCAAGCTCGAAATGGAAGGATCCGTAGGTTAAGAACAAACTTATGCATTGATAATGCGTCAGGATGAAATAGATTTGCCAACTCTTTCATCTTTGAGGATAGACGATATTCGTAACCTATCGTCGCTCTATGGTGAGCCTGAATGGATGAGTCGAATGAGAGAACAGAACTTTACGAGGTACCAATCTCTTCCAGACGAAATATCTCCTTTATACTCTAAATATTCTGACGTTAACCGTCTCTATCTGGATCGGGTGAAGCTATCAGTCACCTCGAATTCACCGGAATCAAACGACTTTCTGGCAGATAGACTGAATGAGCTAGATAAAGAGATTGGGCTTGTAAGAGTCGGTTCGACGATAATAAAGCTCAATCGAAATGAAGGAGGATCAGAAGAGGATTCTATTATTATAGAAGATCTTGCTACGGCAATTAAGAGTCATGAAGATAAGATTAAAGATGCTCTACTGAAACACGCAGAGGGTTACGACGAAGACAAGTTTATGGCCCTCGAATCATCTGCTTTTAAATCGGGGATCTTTATTTACGTACCGAAGGACCTCATCGTAGAAAATCCCATCAGACTAGTTTGCGCATTGAGTCAAGACGCAACATCTTCAATTAGCCGCAATCTGTTTATCTCAGGCGAAGGCTCGAGATGTACCATTGTACAGGAACTATACTCTCCTAGCGTTGCAGACTCTCCTAGCGTTGCAGACTCTCCTAGCGTTGCAGACTCTCCTAGCGTACAGCAGGGCGTCTTTGAACTAACTGAATGTCACGTCGGCAATGGGTCTAATTTGGAGATGATAACTCTTGAGGCTCTGGATTCAAACAATGTTTCATTTCTGAATAAGAGGGCATGGGTTGAACGGGATGCTAAGATGTCATGGTACCATGGCCTATTTGGAGGTCAAACTACTAGATGTAAAGTAGATAGTATCATGAGAGGTACCGGGGCTTCTGCCGAGGACGTTGAGATTATTTTCGGCAATACGAGACAGTCATTTGATATTACTTCGAATCTGAATCATATAGGAAGGCATTCCAGAGGCAGAGTGTTGGTCAAATCTGTCATGAGGGATAAATCTAAATCACTGTTTAAGGGTATGATAAAGATAGGTAAGGATGCTAAGGCATCAGAATCTTACCTTGCTGGCCACGCTATCTTGTTGGATAAGGACGCAAAATCTGATGCGATACCGGGCTTAGAGATAGAAACCAACGAAGTGAAGGCAACTCATTCGGCCTCGGTGGCCCAACTTGATGAAGTCCAAATATACTATTTGATGTGTAGAGGACTAGATAGAGATTCTGCAAAACGTGAGATCGTGAGTGGATTTCTAGAACCATTGACTAGAAGGATGGGCCCCACGATCAGGGCATGGATCAACTACCTGTTGGAAAATAAGTGGTCAGGAAAGCCCCTTATTCTTAAGGCAGACGATGCTCTCGAACAAATGTTAGAAGTAGAGAGATCCAGGTATAGGGAATCACAGGACTTGTTCGAAAAGCACTACAAGTATCGGTAGAAGAAGCTGAAGGTACATTCAATACCCCTTCAGAACCTCCTTCAACTTTAGTCTCAAGTTTGTCATGCTTATCGGCTTTATAATAAAGTCCTTCACATCAATGGATGGAAGTACCTTGGTAAATTCTTCTTTGTTTATTTCAAAAGCTGTGATGAAGATGATTTTCATGGTGGGATTTTTCTCCTTAATCTTGCGGTATAACTCAAATCCGTTCATTCGTGGCATTCGAATATCTGTGAGAACGAGATCATAGTAATTATGTGGATGGCTATCTAGAGCTTCAAGAGCATTCCAGCCATTTGTAAAGGTCTCCACCATGAAGGCATCTCCATCTCTCGTAGTATTGTGTTCTTTATCTTCCACATCGTTTGACTCCCTTTTATTTTGCTGTACATCTGGAATGACAATGTCATTTGATGCAGTCGTTTCTGGAGCAGAAGAGAGAGGAGACTCGAGATCCCGCTTAATTATTCTAAGAATATCCTTCTCGTCATCAACAACCATAATTCTAGGAAGCTGGTTCCTATCAAGATTGTTGATCATCACTATTCCAGAAAATTACTAGTATTTAATTTTATCAAATAGCCAGCTTCATAATTGGACCTATTGTAAGAGGGTTAGTTAGGGTGATTGGGGGCCGTTCCTTTTTTCTGGGTGTTCATCCTTGTAGTGTGCTCAAGACCTTCAAAGTGACAGGGGGAAAATCACATTTATTGGAGGTAAAGTCTGTCATCTATCAAACCTGTAGTTCGAAGTGAAAGGACTATCAGATAAGATCATGTCTGCCTTTGTAATTCGAGTGTGACCGGTCTGTGCCATGTGATCGCTAACGTCTGCATGAAAAATAAAATGTGAATCACATTCCTGGCATATCCAAATCATCTTCAAGTCTTCGGGATGCATATATATGTACCAAACTGCGTTTAATTGGATTTAAGAGATGAGTAACATATCTCGTAGCAATCTTATCCTCCATTAGCCCATGCAAAAGGATCATCATAATGCCTTAAAACAAAAATCATTGTAATGTACCATCCGCATGCTACACTATGATTCAACATAAACATATTTTTTGTAAATCAACTATATGACATGTATATACTGATTCAAGGGGAGCGTGAACTTGAATGTAGCTCCTTTTATCTCGTTATTCTCTGCGCAAATAATCCCACCGTGAGCTTCGACTATTTTTTTTGATATAAATAACCCAAGCCCTGTCCCGTTCTCGGAAGACGTTACAAACTTAGAAAATAACCTGGGCATAATCTCACTTTCAATACCTGAGCCTGTATCCTTAACCGTTATTTCTATATCATTATTATTTCTAATTACCCTAATTGCGACCTTTCCCTCGTCAGTGAATTTCACTGCGTTATCAATCAAATTTATGATCACTTGCAGAATCCTAGCCTTATCTGCAAAGATAACACAATGGAACGGTTCGTAACTGAATTCCACATTTTTTGCATTACCTGTCAATTGTCTTTCGGTTGTTTCTCTTATCGCCCTCTGTATAAGATGATCTACGTCAAAATTCTCCTTGTTCAATTTGAGGGTCCTGCTTTCAATTCGGGTTACATCTAATATATCTGACGCAAGGCGATCTAGTCTTTTGGCATTGAAGATTATTGATCGAATTTGTTCCTCGCCAATTAGGATTCGGCTCTGATTCCCCTGGAATTTTTGCGAAAGAAATTCTGCCTCGCTAAGAATAGGAAGTATAGGCGTTCTCAGCTCATGAGCTGCTATATCTATAAATTCTTTCTGAATTCTATCATGTGCCAGCAATTGCTCATTTGTCCCAGCTAGTAGTCGATTTGATTCACCCAGCGAAACATTCGCACCTTCTAATTCTGTAGTCCGGTCGCGTACTGCTTTTTCGAGTCTCTTATTCCATGATAAGATCAGAATCGCAATACCAACTGCTATTAACGCGATGATTATTACTATTTGACTGCTTAAATTTTTCTGTTGTTCTATGACTAATCCTACGTCAGTTGCCAGATTATGAGGTGATCCTAAAAATAACGTCCAGATGTGTTTTCCGTCCACATTGATCGGCTGGTAGGATATAGTAGTTGTGGTTCCGTTGAAGGTAATGTCTTCCGCACCTGGATTTGATTCCAATGACCGTGTGAGGATTCCAATGTACTCTGATTTCACTTGATCAGGAACGGTTGCTTGAAAGTCGTCGGACTGATAGTTTTTTCCAACCAAGGATTCATTGCGGGCATAAAGTATAGTACCATTTTTATCCATCAGTCCCACATTGCTAATAAATTCAGGTGAAATTTCATTCTGCAGGAATGCTCCCAATGAATCTAGATTTACAACCGCGACTATCACGCCATCAAATGATGTTTTGTTTTCAGCGTTGTTGATGTTATCACTTTTTGTTGCCAAGATTGGGTATGATATATAGAGCCTCGGCAACATATCAGATGATTCAATAGCGTTGCTATAGTAAGGAATGAGGGTGGTTTGAGGGATCCTATAGAACTCCCTGTCGCTTAAATTGAAGCCCTGGTAGCCTTGCAATTCACTAGTGTTCTGGGTGCTCCAGGCGACAAGCTTGCCATCATTATCTAGCCAGTAGTACCCTTCAGTAAGTTCGGAGGTTGAAGATTGCATATTGTCAAGAAGCGTTAGACCAACATCAACGTGTCCATCTTGGACAGGTTGTGAATTAGCCAATGATCTCAAATTGCTTGTCACGGATTCGAGCGTGTGGAGAAGAATTTGTGAGAGGTCGTGTGCTTCAATTCGTGCATTAGACCTAACATCAACGGAAGCAATTCTTGCAATTTCATCGGCAGTATATGCTGAATACCTGAAAGAAATCACTGAGAGAGAAAGCCCTATGAGCGCAATCACTAGCAGTAGTACGATGTTCTTTCTCGAAAAGATGATACCCGCCAATGGTCAGTACAAAGTTAAAATGCATCTCGAGTAGATAAGTCATGCCAACAAGACGACAAGACTAATTAGGTTTCTGATATCATATCGCTGGCATACTAGAAGTCTAATTCTTAGATTTTTAGCCTTTTAGAGTTAATAGACATATATTTCTAGTAGACGTTTCACTACTGAATGTCTCTTCCAAAGATGTGTTCACATCAACAGAAATATTTTAACTGCACACTTCCCCCTTCTTATTTAATTTCCATTCAAGAAGGAAAAGACGAATTCTTAGTAGGTGTATTCTGTGAAAGACACAATAAGGAGATGGAAATAAGGTTGGCGTCATTATTGAGAAGAGGAAATACTCGGGGAAGGCGTTTGAAGACTGAAAAATTGAGATTTGTATCAACTGAATGTGTGCGCTCCTGCGCCACGAATCAGAACAGTACGTGGCGATCTATAGACCTTAATGACGGTATGCAATATAATGAGAGGGAAGACTCTTAGCTGAACAGAACATTGTGATTGGAAAAAAATATTATTGGGCTTACTATGAACATCAGGGGCCTGAGTAGACGGATGGACCCTTTTGAAAAAGCATTATTGGCGGCTGTGTATGTGAGTAACATTGAACCTAGTGTCAGCTCTATTGACATACTCCGGTCAAGAGTGTATTTGCCAATACGAATATTTAATGATAGGATACGACAGCTGATCTCTAACGGTCTGCTAGAAAAGGATAATCCGCTAAGGCTGACTTTCTTAGGGAGAGACGCCTTAAAAGTGGTATTGGTTGGCGGTGTTTTCGATCTAATCCATCCAGGCCATATCCATACACTAAAGGCAGCAAAACAACATGGAGATGTCCTAGTAGTAGTAGTGGCTCGGACCTCTACCGCGGCTAAAATAAAAAAGGACCGCAGAATATATCATTGTGAAAACCTGAGAAAAGAACTTGTTTCATCCCTTGCATTCGTGGATCTTGCCATAATTGGGAGTCAAGTGTCACTATATGATACTGTAGAACGTGTATCGCCAGATATTATAGCCCTAGGCTACGATCAAATACATAGCGAAAAGGAGATCTCTCAGAATTGCAAGGATAGAAACTTGTCAGTAAGGATTATTAGATTGAATACGCCGGTTCCAGGCATTAAGAGTTCACAGATCAAAGACGCATTGGGAAATTCTATATATGGAATTTAGGAGGATCAAATTGTGGACTTCTTCGAGGTCATAGTCACAAATACCTTTACTAAATCTCCATTTTTCATACCTAATGAGTCCTTGATGCAAATGGGTGCGATTACCTCCAGCATGCTGTTATCATAGTGAGTTCTTTCCAGAACTATTACTGCAGCTTTGTCTATAGCACCATCATTTAAAATTGCAGGGTAGCATTTAACCCATCCATAGGATCTCGAAGAATCATTGAATCCTCTGACGAATACTGAAGGACAGCTATCAATCATACTTCTCATGCGTATGGATGATTGATTGAGTAACTTCACATTTAACGTACCTGCGTACGGTTCATAACCGAGTTTATCGTTGAACTGCACTCGGTAGCCTTCCAATGACATGTAGTAGGCCCCTTCTCCCATGCCAGAAACAAGTTTACCCTCGAACTGCAATCCTGATCTATCAAGAACTTCCACGGAGTTCTTGAGAGTCTCATGCAGGCTGAGTACCTCACCAACCCCTCTGTCAGTAACCATAATTCTGAATTTCTGACCCGATTTGGTTCGTTCTAAAAATCCTGCCTTCTCCAACTCTACAAGGTATTTGGAGGCAGACTGCTGGGATCTATTAATGATGCTGCCAAGCTCTGTGGTTGTGATCTCAACGCATGCTCCTCCTTTTCCGAACTTCAACAAACGTGCTAGTGTGAGAATGTGTTGTAAGTTGGGATGCATCTAATTGGGGATACCCAATTCTTCAAAAGTATGTACCCTGACTGTAGATGGTTTCTTGTTCGCAGTAGTCCTGTGGCCCACAATATATTCTATGCCCGCTCGATCTGCAACATCTATAAGCCTTTGAGTGACAATCCCATCTAGCACAAGAAACTTTCCACCCTCGCTATCTCCTAGTTGCTTCACGATATCTGAAACAGGTACTCTTACGAGGGTCCTCATCGAATCGTCCAGCAGAACTGCCTCCAAAGTCTCATTTATTTCAGAAAACACATTTTGCACTTTTACCACCATCTCATGGTTATGATCTGTCTGCAAAATTTCTTTTCCTTCCTGATCAGAGATCCTGGTCGCTCGCCCTCCATAGAGGCGGTGGCTAGGTTCGGATTCATCTTCCTGCTTGCGATAATCATGTTTTGTGTCGTGCTGCGTATGGTTGGCAACAGACCTAGGATGGTGTGCGACGGCTGGATGACTAACTGCCTCCCGTAGAATCTCAGCAATTTCTAGGGGGGTGCATTCTTCAACCTCCCTTCCATTAGGAGCTCTTAGCACCTTATCTATCTTAACTAAACCATGCAGCTCCTTCAAAATAAGATCTCCTGCTCTGTCTCCGTCGAGAAATGCCACAACCCTCTTCCCTTCAGTCAATTTAATTATACTTTCATCGACTTTCGCCCCTTCTATCGCGATAGCATTGTCGAAGCCAGCTCTAAGTAGATTTATGACATCTGCTCTTCCTTCAACTAGGATAATCCAATCAGAATCAAAAACGCCTGTGCCGCAAGCCAACTGTGCCTTCCCAAATGCCGTAAGTTTACCTGGCTTGCTTGCATCATAAACATCTTTTAGCATCTCCTCGCCTTCACTTATAGTCTTAGTTGCCCATTCTTGGACTATTCTCTTTGCACGGTCCACGATTATCTTTTTCTTTATTGCTCTGATATCATCTATGCCGACCAAGAGAAACTTGGCCTGAAATGGACCTACCTTATCAATGCTTTCGATGGCCGCTGCAATCAATGCGGCAGTTGAAATATCAGTACTCATGGGTATGACAGCATCTCCCTTAGCAATGTTAGATCTCGTATCAACATTTACCTCAATTCTTCCTACCTTCGAAACCTTCTGTAGTTCGTTCAAGTTCATCTCGGGTCCTAGGAGACCTTCAGTCTGACCAAAGATGGCCCCGATAATATCGGCCTTCTCAACTAGTCCATCTACTTCGAATTTTAATTTAACATGATATTTAACAATACCTGTATTAGGCAATCTCATAACCTCATTATTATTAAGTGAATGTAAGGTGAGCTGGCCAGAATATAAGTGCTTTGAAGGGACAGATTCCAGATTTGCGAGACCGCACCACGTTTCCTTTCAACGGGATAGATCATCGAGGTTAAGAGTAAGTGGGCAAAATTTTGATCCAAACAAGTTCTGATAGGATCCTATATCCTCAACGTGACGAACTTTGCCATTAGTTATTTCGCATAGCTTTTTTTTGTAGGCCAGATTTACATTGTTGCCTCTTGGTTGAAGGAGAGACACCAATCTGCTCGTTAAGTATTTTCCTGTCCTATCCATATCAAGTAAAAGTATTATCTTCCTGTCTGTCATTTGATGACTATCAACAAAATTTAAAATCCCTTTGAACCTATTAAATACAGTAACTTTGCCAACAAATCCCAACTTTGTGAGGGCCTCCGAATCTCGCTTACCTTCGACTACTATTATGGAACCATTTTCTGACTCGTGGTTTAAAGTGCCAATGAATTCACGTATCCTCTCAAGGACAGCCGTGTCAATATTTCTGTAAACCATGTTGTGAAGAAAAGCTATCACCTTTAAAAGGATACATTGATCTAGGACGAAAGTTCGGATTGTATTTCTTCTCTCACACATAACAGAAGAGGACTAACCAAATAAGGGAGGATAGCTTCTTTGATACTTGAGGGCAAATCTTATTTGGTTTTCTCGTCAATGGAAATGAATATTGCTGGTGCAGAATGGTTTATAATCGCCTTTGTGTTTATCATCCTCCTCTTTGGTTCAAAAAACTTACCTTCATTTTCAAAGGCTATTGGTAGAACACTAGCGGAATACCAGAAAGCAAAAAGCGGTATTGAAAAGGAAATTTCATCGACAAATACTCCCCTTATCGGCCCTAAAATTTCTCCTATTACTTCGGAGCGAGAAAAGCTTGAAATAATTGCAAAGTCACTTGGGATTGAATATCAAAGCCTATCTGATGACTCTTTACGTGATACGGTTTCCAGGAAAATGCAAGATACTGGTTAGCTACGCTATTAAGTAGTCCAAAATGGGTCTCATTTAAGTGATTCAACACTTAAATACACCTGATTTTTCTGATGATCTAATGTCAGAGTCGCTTAATCCATTTGAAGTTGCTGTAAAGCAGTTAGACGAGGCCGCAAAGCTGGCAAAGCTTGATAAGGGAATGAGAGATATTCTCGCAAGCCCAAACCGTGTTTTGACGGTAGCAGTACCGGCAAGGATGGACAACGGAGAAATAAAGGTTTACACAGGTTTCAGATCACAACATAATTCTGCACGAGGACCTTACAAGGGTGGAATCCGATACCACCCTCAGGTTAGCATTGATGAAGTTAAGGCATTATCCATGTGGATGACTTGGAAGTGTGCCATTGCCAACATACCGTATGGCGGTGGTAAGGGGGGCATAATCTGCAACCCGAAAGAGTTGTCAGAAAATGAACTTGAAAGGATCACACGAAGATATGCCTACTCCATCGCAGATATCATAGGGCCTTTGACGGATATTCCTGCCCCTGATGTCTATACGGGAGGAAGGGAAATGGCTTGGATAATGGATACTTATTCGGCTCTTAAGGGGAATTATCTACAACCTGAAGTAATTACAGGGAAGCCTCTTTCTATCGGCGGATCCCTGGGACGGAATGAAGCTACAGGGCGAGGCGTGTCTATTACTGTACGGGAGGCCGCAAAGAAACTCGGCGTAAATTTGAAAGGTGCCCCCGTTGTTATACAAGGGTTCGGTAACGCTGGACAATTTGCTGCTAGTCTCTTGGCGGAGATGGGAATGAAGGTGATTGCAGTGTCGGACTCGAAGGGTTCAATTCATTATCGGGACGGATTAAATATCGATTCACTTCGGAGCCACAAGCTGAAGGATGGTACGGTAGTGGGTTTCCAAAACGCTAGCTCGATAGATGATAGTGATCTCTTGGAGCTTGATTGTACTGTGTTGGTTCCAGCCGCGTTGGAAAACCAGATCACAAAGGCTAATGCAGGAAAGGTAAAAGCAAAAATAATCGCGGAAGCAGCGAACGGACCCACCACCCCAGATGCCGACGATATCCTGTTCGGAAATGGTGTTTTGGTTATTCCAGATATCCTAGCCAACGGAGGCGGTGTAACAGTCTCTTATTTTGAATGGCTACAGAACCTACGAAGAGAGTATTGGAGTGAAGCGGAGGTCAATTCCAGGTTGGATTCTAACATTTCATCTGCATTCAATGATGTATATACTAATCATAAAGAATTTAACGTGAATATGAGAAAAGCTAGTACATTACTTGCAATAAATAGAGTTGTCGAAGCTATGAAAATTAGAGGGCTCTGGCCATAGCCCTATTTCATGCTTGTTTTGATGTTTTTCACTCAGTACTGAACGAGTGTCCACAAGAGCAACTCTTGGTGACGTTAGGATTGTTTATTTTGAACCCCGACCCCATCAGGCTTTCTACATAATCAATATTGGCGCCGTTCAAATGCCTCTGACTATAGGTGTCTACCAAAACCTTGACTCCATTTTGTTCAATTACACTGTCATCATCATCAGCTTCTTCTTCAAAACCCATTCCATATGAAAGACCAGAACATCCTCCACCTGACACATAAACGCGCAAGTAAAGACTAGTATTACCTTCCTGCTTCATGAATTCAGCTACCTTTTCTGCAGCTTTGTTCGTTATAGTTACGGCCTGACTTTGCTGTGCACTTTCCATATCTTCATGTAGGTCAGAATAAATATAATAACTTTTGCTTAAAAATGACAAGAATTTTCTATGGACAAATCAATAGTCATAGAATAGCAATCATTGGGCGATCATGAAGATCGCACATCTTGCCATTTTGCAAGGCTTCCAGCTGCTGTCGACCAAGTTGAAACAAAATCATATACTGGTATATTTTTGCTTTCTATCTTTTCACCTATTTTTCGAGTAAAAGGACCTCCCATTGCTCCCACCAGAATAGGTTTCTTCTTCAACTTCTGAAACCCTGCGAGAACATCTACAATCGTCTCTTCAAGAGGATCGTCTTGAAATACGAACCAGGGCATAATGATATCTACATTTGGGTCGTCCATAAAGGCCTGAATTGCAAACTTGTAATCCTCGGCGCTAGCAGAGCCCGTTACATCTAACGGATTTCCCAGTACGTATGTTGCGGGATAATGTTGTTTGAAAGAGTTCATAGTCTCCTCAGAAAGAGTGGCTAGCCGGAGTCCAAGATCTTCAAATCGGTCTATAGCCGCTATAATAGGGCCAGCACCATTAGTAACCATAGCAACTTTGTTCCCGGAGGGCACAGGCTGCCAAGCCAGAGCCTTAAGCGATCCTGTAAGCTCTTCGTAACTATCGACAGAAACTATGCCAGATTGCTGGAATGCGCCTTTAACGACTCCAAAAGAACCTCCCAAGGAACCTGTGTGTGACGCAGCCTGAATTGCTCCCCTGGTGGTCCGGCCATTCTTGAAGACAACCACAGGCTTCTTGTATTCAGAGATTACCCTTTTTGCTGTATCCACGAATTTTCTACCGTCTCCTAACCCTTCGACGTATAAGCCTATCACCTCCGTATTAGCGTCTTGTGCTAGGTACCATATCATATCTGCTTCGTCAACATCAGATCGGTTACCGTAGGAGATCATTTTGCTTGTTCCGAACGTATCTGACGTCTCCATAAAGGCTATCCCTACTGTGCCGCTCTGTGACAGGAACGACACCTTTCCATTTTTGGGACGAACCATCCTTGCATGACCTTGAAATGCACAGTCTAAACGATTTTCGCCGTTGAACACTCCTATGCAATTAGGACCTATGATCCTAATACCAAGGTTCTGAGAGAGCTGCTTTATTTCCTGCTCTATTTCGGCTCTCTCCCCGCCAAGTTCTTTACCCCCTCCTGAGATAATGACCATGTTGTGGATCTCCTTACTTCCACAGGTTTTAAGCAAGGCTGGGACAAACTTTAAGTCCACTGTGACTATGACGAGGTCTACTAATTCTTGGATCTCATCTAAGCTTTTGTAAGCCTTTAAACCCATTATTTCCGGATATCCTTTCGCGTTTACAGGAAATATCTTCCCCTTGTATTCATGCTTAGAAAGACTCTCAAGAACCGAGTTTCCTATTTTGCCTGTTTCAGGAGATGCTCCAATCAAAGCGATTGATTTAGCATTGAAAAAGACATCCATGTAGTTAGAATTGGGCTGGGCGTTGGATATTACACTGGTATTAGATTTGTCTTTGAGTAGAATTTTTGCATCAACAATATAATAATTGTCTGGGTAAACGGTCATTGGATTGAAATCCACGCTTTCAAAGAAAGGGGCCATGTCCACGCCTAGGGTACCAATCTTTACAAGGGCTTCTGCCACCATCTCCAGATTTACCGGTCGACTACCTCTAAACCCGTGTAAAATTTGCTTTCCTTTTAATCCATCCAACATCTCCAGAGCATCTTGCTTGCTGATTGGCAGGACCCTGAAACTTACGTCCTTGAATAGCTCTGTATAGACGCCACCTAGTCCACACATTATTACTGGACCAAACTGAGGATCGTTCTGTAAGCCAACTATTAACTCCGCTCCTGAAGGCACCATCTTTTCGAGTAGAATCCCTCGAATTTCAAAGTCCTTTCTTAGTCGATCGTTCATATCATTGAAGGCATTCACTACTTCACCCTCCGAGGTAAGACCAGTTTTTACGCCCTTGACTTCAGTCTTGTGAAGAATCATTGGAGAGACGACCTTCGCAACCTGCGGGAAGCCGATGTTCGCACATTCCTTGGCTGCTTGCTGAGCGTTATTTACCATGACATATGGTGGCACATGAAGCCCGTACACGGATAGGATCTGCTTTGCCAGATCTTCTGTAACTACCTTATGTCGACCAGATACGACCTCCGAAAGAATTCTTTGAACACCTTTTTTATCACTCATGAGATAAGGTGGGAAACTTTGTGGCTTCTAATTAACTTTACTTGGACAAGGAAGACCAAATTCAATGCGTTAGTAAGCTGAAACACTACGATCGAGTCACGGAGAGTATCTTCCTAAGACGATTCATAATTTTGTACCCGCAGCCAAATAGAAGGCTTACTTTGTTGCGGCAATAATTACTGCTCCTCCTAACATGTACTTCCTAAACTGGACTTCTGAAAATTCTTTTTCTAGCATTTCCTTTAATTCTGAGTTCTTAGGCCATCGTTTGTAAGTGCCATATAATGCCCTAAAGCCAAGCCCCTTACTGCCTGCTGCTGCGAATGCTAGAAACCCTAACACGTATCTCAGATAGACGCTAACAAGAGCATCTAAAATGGCCCGATCCGGCTTACCAAGGTCTACAATTAATAATCTTCCATTAGGCTTGAGGATGCGGTGAAACTCTGCTATAGCACCTTTAAGATAAATCGCATCCCTCAATGAATATCCACATAACACCACATCAAAAATATTGTTCTTGAATGGTAAATACTCAAAAATGCCTGAAGATAGTTCAATATCAGAATCTAATTTATCGTTGAGTGATCTCCCAATACGAAGCATTTCGATAATTGGGTCATACAGGATTATTTCTAGATTTCCATGCATTTCATTTCTGGCCAACTTCGACATATTGCCAAAACCCGAACCAGCATCCAATATCCTATCCCCAAATTTTATCTGTTTATTCAAACACATTTTCCTATATTCAGTGTCCTTGCCAAGGGAGATCACTCTATTTACTTTGTTGTAGACGGGGATGATACTTCTTAACGTAGAGATTATTTCAGGCCAGTATGTCTTGCCCAGACCGGACATTGTAACCCTCAATCAGTTTTTGAAGAATATTATCCTTGTTGGAACCTGATACGGGACGGTTATAGGAAAATCCAGGGCTAACAATTTTAGAGGCTCGGTTCGTGATTCCAGTAGTGACAGATTCACAGCACTTCCGGTTAATGCGCGGCACACTGAATCCACCAAATGTTGATTAATGACGTACGAGACTATAGATCTGTGTCAGTTACCAACGAATATGTTTGTGGAGATTGTGGATCGCAATTGCTTCACGAGAACCCAAACACGCTTCAGAGCATGAAAGACATACACAGTCAGTTGTGCCCAGTGAAAAGGCAAAAAAGCTTACCGGGCCTAATGGTATCATCGAAGCCCGCTATTCCCACCAAGGCTACGGCCCAGCAAGCCGCTTCAGTTCCAGTTTCAGCTCCCGCGCCTAAGGTAACTCAAGCCCTCGAACCGAGCGTTCCTGCACCGGCTGGCGGTGCCACAACTATATCTTTGACAGGGGATGGAACAAGTTACTCTAAAGTTGAAGGTCCCATTGATGCTGATTTTAAATCAAAACGCAGTGTTGTTGGTACATTTCAAGGTATAAAGGTCTGGGGTGAAGTGGATGCTCCCGGACGATTAGGTATCTGGGGTTCAGAAGTCA
>JBOGPP010000256.1:0-10633 GCA_050748485.1 Nitrososphaeraceae archaeon
AAAATTGAGACACGACAACTAAAATAGGTACTCCATTGATGTCACCAATATTTCTGTCTACATCATGAATTCTAAATAAATCATTATAATCTTATGTGTCTATGTAATAGGAAGAGTTCATACTAAACGATGTCCTAAATGCAGCATTGGGCTCAAAATTTTATTGTGAGTACCATATAGAACATTTAAGAAGACTAGTATTATGGTATTCAACATCTACTTATATCTAGACAAAGTAGGCGATAAGCCCCTTTTTAACTCCCATTCTTTGGAGGTTAATCTCAGCTCCCATTGAAACTTTCGTGTTCTCTAAATTGTTATTATTTTTACCCGTAGTGGCTGTTCCTATGATCTATCACATCAATTAACATGTTGTATGACATCTTATACAAACAAAGGGATAAAACATCTTCAATTTCTAATAGTTATGGAAGAAAATTCATTTGAATGTTGCTCTAAATTGATTCTTTCCTCAAACCTTCTATAAGAATTCTGGTTCAGATGTGACCGGTATTGCCTATTATAGGCAAAAAAATGCAGTTGCATTTAGAGAAGCATTTAAACGAATAAAGTATTAATCACTAATTGCATAGTAGCATTTTAGACTGAAATTTTTCCCAGCTTTAGACTTATTGTTCAAGCTTTATGATAACAGCATTCTCTGTGACGTCACAAGAAGATTTTGCTCTAAAGGCTACTTCCAATAAATATCTAGAGATTTCCTTAATCAAATATGAATACTTTACTCCCATGTCATGCTCGATAATAATTTTACATTTATTCTCATTGATTTCACATCTATAGGGCATTTGCGCAATCCTTAACCAAGTTTCTACAATATTTGAAACAGATGTGATCGTAAATCCACCGCGAAGAAATAAGCTAATATCTACAAGATCATTTTTTGCTGTATCTCTGGCGAGTTCATTTATTTCTTCTTGACTAAGTTCATTAACTAATCTAATTAGAAATAATTTAGGCAGGTAGTATAGCTTGGCGTGTGCAGCCATACTATGCCAATCTAAATGCGTTTTAACTATTTGGTTAACCAACGTATTAGGAGTAATATTTTTAGTTTTACACACTTTACGCAATCGGTTTAAATTTTCACTTGGTATTCGAAGAGTAACACAATTAGTTGACCTCTTAGGTAATGTAATTGACTTCAAAGCAGATAAGATAACTACGTTCGCCTCATACTTAAATATACGAGTTGCATTAGTTGACTGAAGATGTGATGCATCAAAAACTATCGCTATAATGAATAAACTATATCAGCTTTAAACATTTCTTTGTCGGATCCTCACAAATAATGGTAAGGAATACCATTTTACCTCGGTATATACAAGTCTTATAAGCCGAACAGATGATTTCAAGAGCGAGAATGAATACTAAGTTGTATTCAGACATGAAATGGGATCAATTATTCATATCTTATCAAGGAAGTGTTTAGATACTTATTAGAAGAAAGATTTCATACCCTTTTACTACAATATAACTGAAAATATCATACTAATTAGAAGCACAAAATAAGTCACATTCCGGTATTACCCATATCTAAAATACTATACAACGGCAATACTACCTCTCATCTTTCCATTTGAAATGTATTGAAGTACGAAGTTTCCTTATATCTTATTTTCTACAGATAACCCATCAGGTGGCATTAGAGTAAACTGAATTATCATAACTATTTTACCCAGAAATATCTGTATATTGGCAAGTAAACTTATCTATGACTGTGATAATCATATAATTAGATGTTTATTGAAGTGTATACCATGACAATGGTGGGCAAAACGGTTTAAACGGAAGAGAATCAAGACGTAAGTGAGTATACTTCTAGATTATCAGGTCTGGAATTAGCAAAATACGTCTTATTGAGGGTTGTTGATGATCTTGAGAGTATTGAAAGGGTAGCAGAGGATTTTGATTTTGACAATGATCAACGATTCATTTCAGAAGTGGTTGACTTTCTCAAGGATATAGGCTGGATTAAACAAGACATGAATGGTGCCTACAGAATCACAACGAAAGGCAAAAACAGTATGATAACACGTCAAAGACCGTTGGTCAGTTTTTTAAGTAGATAGAGCATGCTGCTACACATTTGTCATCAGATCTATATTTCAGAATGGATTGTTATGAGCCATTCCGTGCTATGAAAAAGGTAGATGCTTTCAGTAACCAAATTCTTAAACGTTTTATATCTAATATCCAGAATAATAGTGAACTTGTGATTTTCTAATACACGAATATGTGTTTTTTTGATTTGTGTATCAAAGTTTCAAGTGCAGATGAATCCAGGTTATAGGTCTTCTTGACCTCGGATATTTCTGTAGGAGAGGGATTCACAAGATCTAACCACAATTTAAACCCCTTCCCTGTTAAAGAATACAAAAGACTATGACGAGGATACCTACGAGTTAACTCATCTAACTATGACATAAACTAGTATTCGAGGGCACTTTATATCTAGATAACCTCTGTTTCGCGTCCTTCCCTCATAGCATATTTCTTGTAAGTGTGAATTAGCCAGTCTATATCTAAGTCTGTTTCTTCGCGCTTTGCCATCTTGCCAACCTTTAAGACGTCTCTTATATCCTTACTGTTAAGTTCATTCCATACCTTATCTGCAACCTTAGAAGCCGTTCGAACTTCAATTTTATACTTTTCCTTTAACAACTTTGTCGAGATCTCTACAAATTCTTCATACTTGTATTCTGGAAGATAAAATATTAAGAATCTTGATTTTAATGGTTTTGAAAGATCATCTAAACTATTTGAGGTTGCAAATATCCAGAGACTCATCTCTAGTTGTCTGGTTTTCCTGACCTTTGTAGAACTAAGAATACCAGTTTCCATTATGTTCAGTAAGGCAACCTGATCGCTTTTCTTCATCTTGTCTATTTCATCAATTAACAAATATTTTGTTGATGGATGTTCAAACAGGTAATCAGCCATACCTACTCCGCTAGTTCCTATTCCATCTGCAAAGTAACTATTGTCTAATCCTTTCATCATTTGTAGGAGAAATATCGTCTTGCTTGATGCAGGCGGACCAGTTAAGAGAATATGTGAAGGTTCCTTACTAATTATTGATCTCATGAATAGCTTTTTAAGATCAGAATATCCTACTATACCAGAGAAGAATTTCTCTTCTGGGGGTTGAATATCTGCTTCATGCTCGATGCCTAGCCTTTTGAATAGAGTCCTGAACAATCTCTATGTTTATATATAGAAATGGCTTCTAATAAATTAGATCCCGATTATAAATTGTCTATTAAAATTCTATTGTTTTATAGATATGTGGATTGAGTAGTAATAACTTATTAGAAAAAGATAACTACAATGGTATATATTTGACTTATAGTACATATTGTACACTAACAAATGAGAGTACATCAAACAAGTGACTTGCATAGACAAATTGAAAAACTGCCGAATGTTGAAAGATTTCTGTTCTCTCTAAAAAGAAATAGCCTTAACACATCAAATGGATATAAAACATCTAATGCTTACTTTCATGAGTTTTTATTAAGCAACCACAATCAGACGGCGGACAGAATGGATTTTTATCGGTACTATTTTCTGATTTGAGTAAAACGTTCATTAAAAAACACTCTTGATGTGGACTAAAGTTCAGTCATGAAATGACGTTACTCCTTTAGTCGCCATTATTACGAAATGAGACTACATCTATTTAAGATGATTGTTCGGCAGCAGCTGCACTTTAGTCTCGCCGCTATTGCACCTTCGATACCTTGCACTTATAACCATGACCTACCATTATTTAAAATGAAGTCGATGTTATAATTAGTTAACGCATTGCAATGCATTCTTCTTCAGACCAGGAACGTCTAATAGGTTGAATTTACATTGTTATGAATGTTGTCTTTATTTCACTTGCAGGATAAATCTTGCCGCCTACTACTGTACCCCATATTGAGATGTCCCTAATTTTTTCTAAAGGAACTATGTATGGGTCTTGTTCTAGTATTACAAAGTCAGCAAACTTCCCCGATTCTATGCTGCCAATTATATTATCTACACCCAACACATACGCAGCATCAATTGTAATCATCTTTAATGCGTCATGAATTGTGACTCGTTCGCTTGGTGCTAGAATCTCTCCAGACTGTCCAGCTCGGTTTACTGCAATCCAAACCCACTCTAATGGTACTGGCGGACCTACAGGGGTGTCTGAATGCATAGTTGTAGTAACTCCAGTCTCTAAAAGTGTTCTCATGCTTGATGCCTTGTGAGCACGATCTGTCCCAATCCGACCAGCATTTATCTCACCACGGTGATAAATATAGTACGGATTGATACCAACTACTCCTCCAAGTTCCTTTAATTTCTTAATCTGGGCTTGGGAAGATATTCCAAAATGTTCGAAGGTAAAACGATGGTCAAATCTAGGTTTAGTATCTTGTAATGAGGACAACAAGTTTATAGTGGCATTTTGAGCAGCGTTTCCATTTGTATGGACATGAATATGAAATCCTGTTATCCACCATGGAAGTATTAAATTAAAGAATTTTTGGCCAGGCGAAGTATTCCAAAATCCGTAATGTCCATCAATATATCCAGGGTCTTTCATTTGCATAGTAAGAGCAAGATATGCATCATCTGAAAAAAAATTTCACCCCATTGAATATCATGTTATCAGTACTACTATTAACATGTAATGAACGTACATAGTTAATCGCATCACCCTTTTGTGAATCAGGTATTTTCAATGGGTTAATAACTGCAACGAAACGAATCGGTATATCTGAGGAATTAGCAAAGAACTGATGATATATATCTAATTCAGTCTCAAAATCGATTCCACCAAAATCTAATTCTGAGGTTGTTGTTATACCATTCTTACGACTTAGATCGACCATACACACCAAATGTCTGATCCCATTATTTGATATTAAAGGTGGTATCACTTTTCCTCCTATTAATTCAAGGGCTTCAATTCCCTCAAACTGACCGTTTGGTTGACCGTCTGTGTCTGTCCCTACCCCATTTATCTTGGTTGACTCTTTTGTTATTCCTGCCTGTGCAAGCTGCGCAGAGTTAGCATACATAATGTGTTCTGATGCTTCCCACACCAGAATCGGACGTGTAGTTGATATTTGATCCAGATCGTTAAGAGTGAGCGGATTACTTACTGCGATCTTGTCATATCCCCAAGCAACTAGAGTCTGATTTGGATCTGTTAGATTCTTGTTATATTCTCCAAGTTTCGTAAGCACTAGTGACTTGGATTTGAGCCCTTCAAATGAAGGACCGTATGGATTTGGCTGGTCAAAGTAACTAAGAAGTGGTAGAGAGAGCATCAATCCTCCCATGATGGGATGTGAGTGTGGTTCGATAAATCCAGGAAGGATAATCTTATCCTTGAATATATCAATTATTTCGTAAGGAGAGTTAATGAGCCACGGCTTTAGATCCTCCATTGATCCTACAGATAGGATCTTGCCATCCCTTACTGCAATTGCAGTAGCATTAGGCCATCCAGGATCCATTGTAATGACCTTTTTAGCCATAAACACCTGGATGTTACCGCACAAAAATATCTTCTACAAAGGTAGAAGTAGAGTTTAATTTAAAAGTACCTTTACTACTAGAGAACGAGTAAAATACACAAGCTTCGTCTACTTACTATAGACCTTCTAAGATATAGACCCACATTAAAATGGAAAGACAATGCTCTCGCATCATTGATCCCAGGATAGGACTGACTGATAACGATGGGCAGAATAGGATGATAGTAAGACACTCAGATGATTGCAGACCTGAAATCGTCTGACTGACAGCAGGTCTAAACAATAGATATTGTCCTGTTTTCTATGCTCTCCATGACTTTACTACAATAATCTCCGTAATTCCTCGGTCAGTGCTTCAGCCTGTTCTGGCCTTCCAAGGTACTGAGCTCTTGTATTTTGAAATGCGGCCAGACGCCATTTCCCTTTACTGTCTTTCGTAGCAACAAGTGTCTGTACAGAGTTTCGTTCTGGCTCAATGTCTGTCTGACCTGCCATGATCGTCCCTCCAACTACATGCATTATGGCAACATCATGGGTTAGAAAGCGAATGTTCCTCACTTTTCCTACCAAGCGGCTACCTTTGACATAATTATCAAAGAGTTGCTGATGAAAGGAGATGATATTTTGTCGTCCATTGAGGTGTGTGCCATCGAAACCAACAAGATCACTGTCTTCTGCAAATGGAGCAGCGAAGGCTTCGCTATTACCCTTGTTCCAGCCGTCCATCAACTGTTGATATAGAAAACGGATCGCAGTCTCATCTGCGGGTGTTGAAGTGGAGGAGGTTGGTCCGGTCATACTATATTTTTGAACACTATCATTTCCACTAATAATGATATTAGCCATTTCTAATGGGAATCACTCCTCGGCAAATGGCCATTCCTACTTAATAGTTTGTCGTCAACTTGGTCAAGAGTATTAGTCTGGGCATTTGTCTTTGGTCTAAGGACTACTCTTAATCCACCTTCTTCTTTTCCGTCGACGAATAGTTTTGTTTCGTGGTCTGACTGAATTATACTATTGATCCACAGTTCGATTGAGTCGGTGGTAAAGTCATCAAACCACCCTGCCACCTCACTTATGTCAGAGCAGTACAACTGGAAGAAGTCTTTGTCACTGTACTTTGACAAGTCATTCGGTAAATGTACGTCAATTCCTTTCAATTTGGGAAACACTAATTGCACTCTCTTATTATTTGTCTTCTGTTCGTTAAATACTAAATTAGTTTTTGTTATTATATTATTAAATTGCATATAAATGACTTATCTTTGATGATAGGACGGCTATACATAATACCTAGATCATACCTTCAACGAAGATTATGTTGCCTTTTACTAAACAAACTAGACACTAAACATCTTTTTACTACTAAACTGAAAATGAGTCCTGGAACTTCATAGTCATAAGAAGGGATATCTATGACAGTTTGTAAGCACTTGAAGTCTAGAAAGCACACACTGGACAAGGAAGAGACCTGTCTAACATACTAAATGTCTATTTTGTGAAAGAGTAGAGAATAATTTAGCTGAGAGAGCTGAACGTATGAGTGATCCTGAATCTTGGTTGCAAACTAAAGGGAACATGTGACTTATGTAAGAACACTATTGCATTGCTTGGTCAAATGGATTGTGTTTATAATGAAATACGTCATATTAGCTCATAATTTTGCTTCGCCGTTCTATCTAATGTATATATATGTAGTATAAAAGCTTATAAAAGTGGTTAAGAAAACAAAACCAATATTTGCTAGCTTCTATATTCTCTTTTCTCAGTTGTATTTTGTCAATGTTTAGTGACAGCTTTAAACAACTATGATCAAAGGTCATCTGATATTTTGTTTGCACAGTCAGATCAAAGGAATACTAGAAATGTTTTCTCGTGACCTGGAAATATTGAGGATCGTGATAGTTTTTCCGCAATAGGCCAAATCAGCTCTTTAGTTATATTGTCCCAGATTCAGACTTTAATATAACAAATGCATTTAAAGTAATTTTGACCGGGGAATGGAACCTTAGTATTAGAAACGGATCCGTGACAAACTTTGATGTAAACTTTCTTGCATCTCCTATGGATGACAGGGGAACTCATGTTCATCAGATAAGCAATTTTAAGCCTTATGATAACGATACGCCTATCAGGCTGTCAGAAGATAATAGTGTTGTTATACGTGGAACAGCAGATATAAAGATAAAACGGTGTGATCATATGGGATCAGGCTGATATTTCGATATCCATTTCTAATGGTAACTTATTTAATATCGATCCAGATGATGCAGACACAGAAAATCATTTTGGGGATCAGCAGGTTTACGGTATTGTCACTAGGCTGATCTAGTGGAGTTTATCTGTAATGGATGAAATGTACTACCTGTCAGACAAGAGACGTACCCCACAGTTAGAATAATCAACTGAGGTGGCAATGAAACCTATCATAGTAAACTATGACAAAGGATCTTACATATATTCTAAAAATAACCAAATATAACAGATGCTCAAATCTTGAGTGTAGGTATATTATTTTTCCTGTATCTATTTGTCACCAATAGGACATATAAAAGATCAAAAAATAAAATCGAGATAAATAAAGAAGGCAGTACAAAAGAACTCTGCGAAACCGGTTCATATAGATAAAAGTGTAGGCTTGTTAAACCTGTACCCATCATTTTAAAAACTGCAATATAAATTGACTGACCTCTCAACCCCCTTCCTCTTTTAAAAAACATAACTACGAATAGTATCGACATCAAAAAGTTTTGTCCAAATGCAGCATACACTCCTCTATGGTCACCTAGCATTATCGTACTAAATAGTATTATGCTAAACGCAGAAAATATCAACAAACCAAACGAAGTGTACACTTTTAATGATGACATATTTAGAAATTCATTTTTAAAGTATTTGAAAAACTGGAATATAATTACAGAGTCCAAGCCAAACCAGAGATAATTTACAAACAGTTGGAGTGGAGAGTGAGGTAGAATAAATGAGAATATAAACTCCCAAGAAATATTAGTACATAGAGCAATAAGTGGCATTCCATAAGTTTTGTCTTTAAAACCCTTTGATATTATAAAGACATAAGTAAGAATCCAAAATATTCCACCTATTGTCAAAACTATCGTTTGCATTGACTTGTGCCAATTTTTCTAATATTTCTTAAGACATAAAAGAATTATCAAACGGTTGAAACTACTGAAACAATAATGGACATCGCAAACATTAATCCGTTTGTGACTTGACGCAATAATCAATCTCTCATGCAGTTGAAGAGGTGACTGGAAAGAGGCTGATACCCTTTTTCCAGTTTGCCCAAGATTATACACCAGCTTTCAAATAGGTGTCAATTATTGAAGTAGCCATATGAATAGATATATACAATTAAATGTCAATCAATATCTTGATTCATTAGATCCTGATACTAACTAAGACTTGCTTTAGTACAAATCAAGATCTGTTAAAGGCCTTAATAATGTGCAAGTTAATACCTATGCATATTGGATGCGGTTATTTTTCTATATTTATTATTGTTTTATCATTACTGTCAGTCTGTTGCTTTCCTGTCATAAGAAATAGCTGATTAGATCTAACTTTATGCTTTATTGATTTTGCAGGAATTCCTGCAACTATATCTTCATCATCAATATCATTAATTACAGATGCACCACTACCAATAACTACCCTATTTCCAATCTTTACTTTATGTTTTATAGTTGAATTCAAACCAGTCCAGCACATATTCCCAATCCTAGTACTTCCTCCTATAATAGTTCCCGCTGTCAAGGCACAATGTCTTCCTATTTCTACATTATGAGCTACATGTACTAGAGCATCAAGCTTGGTTCCCTCTCCAATTATTGTATCAGAAAGTGAACCCCTTGCTATAGAACAATTAGAACAAATCTCTACATTATTACTTAGAACCACTCCTCCAATATGTGGGAATCTTTGCAGCTCTAAAGTATCCTCCAATCTCTCATAAGCAAAGCCATCAGCTCCAATAACTGTTCCAGGCTGTATAATGCAATTCTTGCCAATCCTAGTATTCTGTTCTATATTTACACGATCACCAACAACTGTATTATCTCCTATAATGCATTTATCTCCTATCTTGGTAAAGTTACCGATAGAGCAATTCTTGCCTATTCTGGCTGATTTTGATATGATTGACGTCAGGGAAGCTACCGCAACTTTATTATTCTGACGGGTTCTCTTCCTTTTATTGATAGAAGGAGAATAATAGATTTTATTCATAATTTTCATAATAGTCAATCTAGGATTGTCTACAAATATCAAAGATTGTTGCTTCCCAGATTTAGGATATACTAGTCCTTCTAGCAATTGATGACAAAGGACTACTTTCGCATTACATTTTGATATTATCATAATAGCCTTTTCTACATCATCCAAGGAACAAAATGTTAGATCGTTACTTGACGCATTTTTAATGTCTTTAATATCGTACATGTATGTGGAATCGAAATCTCCCTCTGAACTATAGATAGAATATCTGATTCTTAACTCTGAAAGAATAAATTCTATATCATATACTATAGCATGTTTACCGCTAAGTCTATTCTCAGACAATTGAGTATGATTAAGGTGATAAGTCATTTAATAATTTAATGAAGATACTGTTTGAATTATCTTATATAAGAACTACCGTTCTTGTTCTTAGATAATTTACTAGTTTAAGTGATAATCATGCTATAGTGGCAACAAGTAGACAGATGATGGAAAAGTTAGCTGTTTATACGATAGGTAAGCGGTAAACATAATTCTTGTCTTCCTAGTACCATAATCTTTAGCAGCCTCTAATACTGAAGCTGAAGCAATTATTTCAGTTCGATTTCTATATTTTGCTTTTAATACTGACTTATCCTCGAACCCACCCATCACACATCAAGAATTCAAATGAATGATTATGCAGAGGTTCATGAATTACCCGTCTTCGGAAGATCTAACTTCCTCTTGTTCCTGGGGTGATGCGGTATCATATAGATGACCATGTGTACCCTTTTCTAGATGATGTTTCCTTTCTTCATTTGTCATAAATTTAGTGCCGCACACAAAACATTCAAAATCAGTGGGCA
>JBOGPP010000257.1:0-7070 GCA_050748485.1 Nitrososphaeraceae archaeon
AGAAAAATGAAAAACAGGGATAGAGTGGAGATAAATGCGATGATCCTTGACATTGCAACCCCCGGTAGAGTTACTAAGACAAAGATTATGTATAGAGCGTACTTATCGTATAACAAACTTGAAGAATATTTAACCGATCTGGGGGAGAGCGAGCTATTGGAACACGAAGTTGGAGCTCAAACCTATCGTACTACGGAAAAAGGAAAACGCTACTTAGAGATACATAGTAGAATGAATGAACTGATTTCCATCAATAGAGAAACAGTATACTGAATTTGACTTGTACTCTGCGAAATAATTCAGTTTGCAAGAAATTTAGGAAAAGGATCGCTGGTGGCAATACGTAATACAAAGCTCAGGTCAAATTCCTATTTAATTCATAATGAAACTTATTCGTGTGGCAGTGAAAATTGGATTACTATACTTATCACGTACATCGACAACAGGATTACTATACTTATCACGTACATCGACAACAGCATCATACCAGTCTTCAATCCTATCTCTTTTTTGAACATTGGTATTAGAGCTATTATCGTAACTATAGTCACAAGTACTACTTGGAATGCCAGTACTGGAGTTATCTCGATCACAGTAAGGAATCCTGCATGATACACTGCTCCAAAAACTGCTACTGCAAGAAGCAACGTATTATTTAGAATTTTAGATCCCAATACATTGGCTATTGCAATGGATGCACCTAACGCGCCCTTTCTGGCAAGTAACATCAAAGATATCTTCTCAGGCATTTCTCCAGCAATAGGACTAATTATTACAGCAAGAATTATAACAGAAACTCCTATGTCAACTGAAAATCCTTCTAGTGCATGAATGAAGGGACCTGCACCGACTACGATACCAATTGTTCCTGCAATAAATACCAGTAATGATCTTGTGGTGTTTCCTCTTAATCTCGCGGTAGTACCACTATTACCGCCAACAACTTGCTTTCCACTAATCGAATCCTCTCTAGTACTTTGTAAAACCTCCTCCGGTTGTCTACTAACCTCATTCGACATCCTTTTAGATTTGACTAGAGTATCATTTCTTTCTGATCTCATTTCAAATAGGGCAACTGTAAGGTATGCAATAAATAATGCTGTAAAGATCAAACCATCCAAGAAATTATATCCATCAATAAATAGTAGTGCGCTGACAATAGCGGTGACAAGCAGAAAAATCTTGTCCAGTTTGAAAGTGCTCACATTGATTCCACTTAATGGAGCTTTGGATATGCGTGTTGTTGCAATAATTAACATAATTGACAACCCCAACGTCATCATCAATAGATTACTTCCCAATCCTGCTCCAATAGCTACTCCATAGGATCCTGCAGCAGCAGCATAAATTACTATTGCGATTTCAGGGAGGGTAGTGGCCACACTTAAAATTGTCCTCCCTACAAATTTAGCTCCGTATCTAGCTGAAAGATGTTCAGCCCCGTAGGAGAGAGCCCAGCTTGCTACAATTAACTCTGCCAACCAAATGATCATCGACGATAGATTCTCGGAACTCAAAATAAACCTGTTTTCTGACCTATTTGATAATATCCAATGTAATATATTGATTTCTTGATTCATCTGAGCAAGCTATTATCTAAATGGCTATGATCGTATTGTTGAGTTTAAATGGTGTAACAGACATAGCAGCTTGTCGTATACCTAAAGTATTGAATTATTATTTCATACACTGAAGGAATTGTTTTGGTGTTGGTCTATTGTCTACTTATCCAAATGATGTAAGGTAGGTAATCACTCTATGATTACCATAACGAGTAACAGAACCTCGGATTAGTACGCAAAAAATCTTCGCTTTTAAGTCCTTGGAGCATTCTGCAGCATGAAACTATACCAGGCGGTTTCTTATCAATTGCCGAAAGATCTTAACTTAATCTCAAATTAGAGAGCTGTATACGTATTTCATTCCAAAACTGACCTAGATCTGTCTAACCTTTTTATTACCTCAAGGTATAAAGTGCCTTATATATGCCTAATAAGGTTTGCGTCCTCGGTGCAGGTAGTACGAAGTATGGTAAGCTAAATGAGAGTGTTGTAGAATTAGCGTTAGATGCCTCAAAGGAGGCTATTATTTCTGCCGGTATAACCCCCAAGGAAATACAGTCTGGCTATATTTCAAATGTCTTTGGAGTTTCTGACAAGCAAGTCCATATGGCACCTGTTATAATGAGTAATCTAGGCATTCCTTATACTCCCGGTTTAACGATAGAATCAGCATGTGGATCAGGCTCTGTAATGTTGAGAGAAGCATTTGCGAATGTCGCTGCTGGATTTTATGACTGTGTCTTAGCGGTAGGCGTTGAAAAAATCACTCAGGTAGGAACAGTCCAGAGTACTACGCTTTTTTCATATTGTTCAGATTTTTTTTATGAGGGAGGAAATGGGGCTTCTTTCCCTGGCCTATTCGCATCTATAGCGAGGGCTTATCTTGCTAGGTACAAGGCAACAGAAGAGGATTTAGCTTATGTAGCGGTTAAGAATCATGAGAATGGAATACTGAACCCCAAAGCACATATCCGTAAAATAATTACAATCGAAGACGTGATGCAATCTCCTGTAGTTGCATCTCCACTAAAGCTTTACGATTGTTGTCCATTTTCAGATGGTGCATCCGCCCTAATTCTTTGTAGCGAGGAATTTGCAAAGAAAAAGGGCAAAAGCTATGTAGAAATAATCGGATCAGGCCGTGGTGCCTCTCCTGCAGCGGTACAATCGCGTGAGGATATCACGATTATACCCAGTACTGTCAATGCTGCACGACAAGCGTACGAGATGGCGAAGATAACACCCAAAGATGTAGATTTCGCTGAAGTACACGATTGCTTTACCATTGCCGAAGTTATAGATACTGAGGACTTAGGTTTTTTCAAGAAAGGAGAAGCTGCAGAGGCAATAAGGTCTGGCGCAACAAAGAGGGATGGAGAAATTCCAATCAATCCATCTGGAGGATTAAAATCCAAAGGTCATCCGATCGGAGCCACTGGGATAGGCCAAGTTGTTGAAGTTTTCGAACAATTTACGGAGAAGGCAGGAGACCGGACAATACAAGACGCACAAATCGCACTTACACACAACTTTGGTGCTACTGGAGCGAGTGCAGCCGTACACATTTTCAAGAAAGTGAAATGAGATAATTTGTCCGAATCAAGAGATCCAAATCAGATCACGAACAGGAGAAGTAAGTTCATAGAAGCTGCTACTCGTGGAAAGATTCTGACAAATAAGTGCGCAAAATGTAATCATTCCACTCTTGAAACAGTATATTTCTGTGAAAAGTGCTCTTCCAATGTATTTACTACAGAGGAATACGCGGGGTTGGGTAATGTAGTTACATTCACAATTCAATCTGTCGCCCCAGAGGGATTTACTGACGCAGGCTTGTATGCATGGGTCGTTTTTAAGGTCGATGGTGCCCCATTCAAAGTATCTGGATTTCTGAAAGATACTCATATGCCTTCAGATTTACCAATTGGCTCAAAAGTACAAGTGACAGGCTTTGATGAGAAACATGGCTTGTTATTGGGACGTGTGTGAAATCCTGTCATGATATTTGCCATGAATCACCATCTTTTTCAGAATCCGGCCGTCTATAGATCAAGAATTGTATCTACGCTTCGCCAATTTAGCCTAAGACAGGAAATCCTGTAGCTTAGCTTAAACAAATTTGTAGGTATATAGAATTTAACATTTGTTTTTACATCACATTTTTTAGTGTATTTGTGGCAGATGGAACAGCATCGTCAGCGATTCAGTGGAGAAATTACAAATGCAAGTGCCGTTGTAAATACCCAACTTTCAAGGCTGAGGATGCTCGAAAGAAAATTTTCGAATATGGATGATAAATTCAGCATTGAAATATCCAATCTTATGAAGAATGGTAATAACGTGCGAGCAAAAGCCCTTGCAAATGAACTAGTAAATATTCGAAGAATAAAGAATACAACTCGAAACATGAACCTTACCCTCGAGATGCTAGTAATCAGGTTTAGCACTCTAAAAGATTTTGGGATGATAATGAACACGATTGAGCCTACAATTGATATGATAAAGAATATTCAGCTTGATATCTCAGCCATCGTTCCTACCGCAAACGGGGTACTGTCCGAAATGTCTGAGGTTTCGTCAGAAGTTCTAAATGAAAGCATGAGGATAGACGGAAACTATGCTATTCAAACTAGTGTAGATTCGGATGCTTTGGATATTCTAACCGAAGTCGAATCAGTAATGGAACAGGATGCCAAAACGAAATTACCTGAAATACCTGCAGAGATTAACGAATCAATAATCCGATCATCTGATAATATTAAGATGGGGAGGTTGTTAAAGGAAAATCAGGTTCTAGTCGAAACTTAGAGAGACAGCATGAATCGAGGTAGGTCATATTATATCGATAGTAAAATTTAATTTACAAAGTAGTTTTAATTGTCTAGGCTGAATATCGGGTGCAATGGAACAGTTGAGTCATGATTACTCATTTCAAACAGAGAACAAAAGGTATGGGATTCTCGAATCCGCCTCAAAACGAGTGCGGATGATCTTTTCTGTTATGGCCAGTCCTAACAGAATTGATATTCTAAGAATATTGAATTCAAAGGGTCCGCTTACTTACTCTGAATTGAAATCACTCGCTGGTTTCAAATCTAAAAAGGAATCTGGAAAGTTTGCTTATCACCTAAGGAAACTGCTTAGGCAGTCACTAGTTGCTTTGAATAAAGGAGAACGAAGATATACAATAACTAACTTAGGGAAATTAGTCTTAAGCCTTGCAAGACAGATTGAAGAGCGGTCAATAGTTGAAAGCGGCAAAATGTATGTTAGGACAAGTCATAATTCTATTGAGGAGTTTAATTCCCACAAGATCATCCAATCTATCGTTAGGGAGGCTGGAATGCCTTTGGAGCAAGCACAAAAAATCACCGAAGAAGTAGAGAACAAAATCTACAAGTTTCAGGCTGCTTATCTTACATCATCTCTGGTTCGTGAAACAGTCAATTCTGTGCTCATAGAACATGGCTATGAAGAGTATAGGAGTAGAATGTCCAGATTGGGCATGCCTAGTTCTGATGTTCTTGATCTGGTCAACAATGCGGATGGGATAACGAATGGAATAGAAGAAATTATCAATAACGCTTCCATGTCAGTATTTTCAGAGCATCTACTATTGAATTCCCTGCCGAAGGACATTTCAGATATGCATCTAGCTGGCGAGTTAAACATCTCCAATCCTGGTCTATGGGGTATAGTTCCTGACGTGGTATTCCTAAACATCAATGAATTTGCTGAAGGATTTCAAAACTTAGATGGGAAATTTCTTAACGTATCAAGGATCCGCTTCGATGAAAAGTCCAAATTTGCGGCAGCATTGCAATTAATTTTGGCTTTGATGAGCAGAGAGGCATCATCAGAGGTAGTACTTGAAGGCATTACAGATTTTCTCTTAAATGACACCATGGATCGTGAGGGCATCGTGTCATCTTTTGCGAAGTCTCTTATCTCGTCATCTGCTACAGGTTCCTATTCTGAAGGGCTACCTTCTTTTACTATTCTATTGCCTGTAAGTACTCTCGATAAAAAGACAATTCAGGCGTTGCTTGAGGGTTACACAAAGTATACAGACTTAACCCCATTGGCAAGGATTGGTCTGGCATTATATTACAGCAAAGATTCCAATACTTTGGAAGAAGACTCACCAATGATATCATCCGTAGTCCGGTCGGGAGGTAAGATATCGATCATGCAAAATGGAAAGCGGACGAGCAATGGCATTCGTAAATCATTGGACGGTAAGGATACACGGAGTGTTGCATCGTTACAGTCAATGTCGATTAATCTTCCGAGGCTCGCATATCAATCAAATAAAGATGAAACGTATTTCAGGGCAAAACTTGCTTTAACAATAAAACCCGCGTTGGAGGCGATGTATATTAGAAAGAAGAATATTTTGAACGCGCTCAGAAAGGGGTTGTTCCCGGTAATGGGATGTGCTAATTTTGAAGATTTCGGCACAACCAATATAATTCTCAATCTCACCGGACTAAAGGAATCAGTGTATGATATCTTGGGATATAATCGCAATTCTGCTGGAGAAGATGTCCTGAGAAAAGTACTAAAGACCTCAGGTGATGTAGCTTTAGATCACGGGCGGCAAATGGATAACGAATCGGTAGGAATCTCAATGATAAATGATGACAGCAGCACGAGGTTTTCAACCCTGGATTCAGAAAAATATGGCAAGACTCTGCTATCCGCTGGGACCGAATCAGCTAAACACTACTCGCAGGGGATCACTGTCAATGGCAAAGAATTTTTGTTACAACCTCAAAAAGTATTAGAAGAATGTATACCCGTCGATAGTCTCCTGAGAGGGGGATTATCGACGTCAATAGACCTAACTGATATTACGGCACAGGATGATTTGAACAAAGCAATAACCGCCAGCACTGAACTCACATTCTTCCGACCTTTTGTGCGATCTCTAATCTGTAGAGGTTGTAGCAGACGTTACGTTGGGTCGGATGTTAAGAAATGCGAGACTTGCGGATCTGTATATTTAAGGACATATTGACATGTCTTGGATGGGTAATGGTGTTCTCTATATTTTCCGCATCATGCCAATAGTAGAATGCAACAGTGTCACGATAGAGAAATTGTCTTAATTTCTAATTTGTGATGGAAGTTATGTTATCGGTGACCGGGACAGATCCTAGATTGTGTTTTTAAGATGGTCTAGGCCTTTATGATAAGGTACCTAGCCGGTTCACAAGTAATGCTTCAAAAATACCTGTCTACAATGTGGATGATATTCTATCAAAGAACTATGCTGCTGGCAATCATGGCTGCCTTGCTTATTTTAGATTAATAACTTATAAAAATCTAGCATATCGTTATCATCTACTTACTCGTTAAGACCATGTCATCAACTTTGGAAAGAAAAAAAGAGTGTATATTTTGTTTGTCTGCTTGTCTGCCTATCTTCTTGTTATGGTATTGATCTGCTGTACAGCTTACCTTCTAATGCTAGTTTGTACATCTCTGCTACGTACGGGTTCTTGG
>JBOGPP010000258.1:0-14871 GCA_050748485.1 Nitrososphaeraceae archaeon
ATTTAAAAATGGTTAATATTTAAAGCTCTTCAGGGGCTATCGTCTAGCTTGGTCTAGGATACCATCTTGGATTCAAGGTATACGCCTGGGGCGCTGGCGGTCGTGGGTTCGAATCCCACTGGCCCCACTGTGATATTAGTTCTCTAATAGGATTCACTCGAAAAAGTGAAATCAAACAGATGCGAATCAACAAGCAGAAACAGGCAACAAAGGAAACGAATGAATACTCTTTATTCCTGTATGCGGTGAGATCACCTGTTACTAGAGACTATTATTTAAGGCGATTACGCACGCTCTTTGACCATATTAACCTGCTATCTCGCGGGAGTATGGAGAAGAGATGCAACCTTTTCGCAGCTAGAGGATTGAAGGACCCAAATTGGGCGTTCCATAGTGTAGTGCGGTTCTTACAATTCCAGAGAGAACGGGTTGAACGGGAGGAGATAACAGGTGCTACCCTTAGAAATTATGTCAAAGCTATTAAGTTGTTCTGTGAGATGACTGACATACCAATAGCATGGAAGAAAATTACAAGAGGCCTGCCGAAAAGCAGAAGATTTGCTGATGATCGTGCACCAACCCTAGAGGAGATTCAGAGAATCTGTGAATACCCTGATAGAAGAATTAAGGCTATTGTTTACACAATGTCATCCTCTGGAATTAGGCTTGGTGCATGGGATTATTTACGTTGGCGGGATATAACCCCGATCAGCAGGGATGGAAATATTGTGGCAGCCAAAATAATCGTTTATGCAGGAGACGACGAAGAGTATATCTCTTTCATAACTCCCGAGGCTTACTTTCAGCTAGAAAATTGGATGGAATATCGAAAGGAGTCTGGCGAAAAAATTGATGAAAATAGCTGGCTAATGAGACAATTATGGAATACAAAAGAGGGACATTATCGCCATGGAACCATAAAAGAGGGAGCTAGACTCAAATCGTTGGGAGTCAAAAGATTGCTGGAAGATGCGTTATGGACTCAAGGTGTAAGAAGGAAATCCGATCTCAAGAGAAATAGGTATCAGTTTCAAACTAATCATGGTTTTAGGAAATGGTTTAAGACTCAATGCGAGCTGTCGGGAATGAAATCAATCGATATAGAGACCATAATGGGGCATTCAATCGGCGTTTCGGACAGCTATTATCGTATCACAGAAGGAGAACTTTTGAACGAATACATAAAAGCAGTTGATCAACTTACCATCAACGAGAACAGTATTCTTAAGCGCCAAGTAGCCGAGCTTCGTGACAATAAAGACGAGATAGTGAAAACCCAGGTGCGAACAGAGATACAACTCAGTAGTGATGCTATAGCAAGTCTTTCGGATCAAATTCTCAGGTTGCAGGAGGAAATCGAAATATTGAAGAATGCAAGAAGCTTGAATCAAATGACCGACAACTGAATTCAGAGTAGTTCCTATGTATTTTTTGTAAACTATACCTAATTCTGATATTAATGAACATATCAGATAAACAACACAGGAAAATACAGGGCATTTTGGGGGATCAATCATTCTCAGTTGTCCTCCCGAAGCATTATGCACATTGCATCGGCATTTCTAAGGGCGAATACGTTAAAGTTATCCTAGAAGGAGAGCGGATTATTATCCAGAAGGCTGAATAAGAATTTCTTTTGGATTTAATTTTTCCACGGAGGCATTGAATTGAATTACAGCGAGTTACTAGCAGCAGCCGAAGAATACACACGACTTGGGTACGTGGTCATTCCAACCAAAGACAAGAGGCCAACCATTAAGTGGACTGACCGAAGAGGCATAAAGGCAACGCCTGAAGAGTTGCAGCAATGGTTTGGTGGTAACAATAATAACTCCAACGTTGAAGGCATCGGGATTATCCTCGACAAGAGCATGGTTGCATTTGAAACTGATGGCGTTGGTGAAAGTGTTTTCAACCAAAAACTACTACCTAATCTATCAATTGGGACTCGTGAAACATATACAAAAACAACTCAAACCAAATCACCAAATGGACACCATAGGCTATTTAGGATGAATACTGAAGATAACCCACATGGAATAAAGGAGATAACCTGTAATCTTTCCAGGAATAAAGAGGGTAATGGACACGACGAGATCAAGGTATTATCACAAAGTAAATACATAAACGAACGTGGTCCAGGTTATCAGAAAATAATTGGTATCGAGGGTATAGTCACATTATCGAAAGAACAGGTTACTGAGTTAGTGCCTCGAACACCTCAAAAGAGAAGTTGGTGCAATTAGGACTGTCAGCATTAGTTTATCTCCATATTATGGAGAACCCAACAGAAACAACCTTGTCTTTGCACTATCTGGTTTTCTGCACAAAGGTGGCATTCCTGAGTATCTCATTAAGGATACGATTGATTATCTCATAGATATCACTGGAAATCATGACATAGAAAGAAGCAAAAGACATGAAGTAATCGAAGATACTTGCGCCAAGGATCTAAATAGTGATCAAGTGTCAGGATATGCTAAGTTACTTGAGGCAGTTGATAATAATCAGAGTGTAATTGACGAGCTACAGCAGGTATTTGGACAGCTAGGTTACTTCGTTAATGCAAAAAAGCGGTCTAAAACTAATGGTTATGATACACCTTTAGAAATTGTACAACAGCTAGGTAGCAATGTCTATAGTGTGGTTGGAGAGAACCCACTAACCTTATTCATTGCAGATAATCATGATAAGAAGTTAAAGAAAGCAATAATTGCTGCACCCAAAAGAGGTTATGGTGGTAAAGCAGGTAGTACTAGTACAACAAAGAAGGTATCTGATACTGAAAGTGTAACCACAAGCAAAACTAGTCTGCAGTACATGGTTAAAGACACTATAATAGACGCAATTCCTGTCAATGTAGTCATAAACGATAATCCACTAGATGAAGCAAAGGGTTACAGGATCACCTTTATGCATAAGGTATCAGACAGACCTTTCATAATTGGTCCTGGTTCAGTCAGCTATATCGTCAGCGAATTGCAGAATAAAGGACGTTATCTGAAGGATAGAGAGACTGCAAGTCAAGCATTGCAAGCAATTCTAGTTGAATACGAAGACCTTGAATTAGCAGAAATTGATCATAGAATACCTTATGCAGGTTACTTTTATGTTGATAACAAAATAGTAGGTTATGTCATAACCCAGGCACCATTTACTAAAGACGACATGTTAGCAGGTATTGATAAACTAGAACACCTCTAACGCAGAAGCAAAGACAAGGACATACTAATCACAGTCCTAGAGTGGGGACTAGTTGCACCCTTCAGTTATGCTAGAAAACAAATGGTTAGCTCAGGTGATTGGATACCTGGATTGCACTTATGTGGTAAGACTCAGACAGGTAAGAGTACCAAAGGTAAGTTTGTCTTTGCATTATGGAGACTATTAGGAACAAAGTACGAACGACTTAGCATTGTAGGTTTCATGTCAACTGAGGCACGGTTTTGTACTACAATTGGACGTACAACTTACCCAGTTTTATCCAATGAGGTTAGTGCATTAGCATCAGAGCGAAATAATACAATGGTTGAGCTCATTAAGCATGCTGCGGAGAATACCAACAGCAGGTCAAAGTATAACAATGACAGACGTTACGTTCAGGAGCTTGCATTAAGCAATATCCTATTTACTTCCAATGGTCCACCACCCAAAGACGCAGCATATAGACTCAGATATCCACCAATATCTTTTGAAAGGAATCTGGAGACAACTGACGAGGAAAAGAAGGACTTTAATCAATGGTGGAATCTCAATTATAGTAAATTAGGGGTATTTGGTGACTTTGCAGCTCAGTATATCACTCAAAATCCTAATTTACTAAAGGAGCTTCGCTGGTATGAATTAGGACAGAGGATAATTGAGGAATTCTATAAAGCATGTAATAAAGAAATCCCAATATGGATAAATGCGCTCTATCTGTCTAATGTGGTAGAAGAAACAAACGAGATTACTTACTTCGAGCTTAGATCCTTCTTTTGGCAGGCAATAATAGACAGTTATCGCAAGGATCCCATCATCCTAAGAGGGACAGACGGCAGCCCTCTTGATAATGACGTGGACTTGGAACAAAAGTTAGCTCGCTGTTTCAAACAGGGACTAGTACAATACCTACATATGCATAGTTACGGTTCAGTAATAATTACACACGATATAGTAAGAGAGCTTCATAACAAGAAGATTTCTAACCTAATTACAATGCAGTCCATTGCGGACGAGATACAGGGCTTTGAGCTTAAACCAATGCGTGTAAATGGTAAAGTCATGAAGGTTATAGCTGGAAACTATGACGATTTCCTCAACTTCCTACGAAGCACATTTGAAGAACAGGATATTACACAGCAACGGTAATGATTTGAAGGGTCCAAAAGTTATTAACTTTCATTTCAATTGTTGGGAGAGGATATACACCAATTATCCAAGTTACAGGTTACAAAACCCTATCACTAGCGATTTTGAGCGTAAAATCTGAGAATCCAAAGTGTAACTTGTAACTTGTAATTTGGCGATTTTCGTTTTATCTGAGATATTACAGAACAATGTTCTATTGAAAGTTATTAACTTAGTTCCAGTAATTTGTAGTCTACAAATGACTTTTATGGGGAAATCACCTGATTTGTAGCCATCGTTTGATGGAGAATATAGGCATAAAGAAAGAAACATGATGCCAGAAAAAATGGAAACGATAATCGAGGGTATGAGGATTCAAGGTCTGGGTGAACTGAAGCGCTTCACCAATGCCTGGTGAGGCAACGGCTTATATACGAAAACCCCTAATCCACTATTGTCATTCGCAATGAAACTGGCGAAAGAATTTATGGACCCTAATAAAATTGCAAAAGAACTAGAGGATCGTTACAAGAAACGAATGGATAAGAAGAGAAGGGGCGGAAGACGCCAACGCTTCACACGTCAACACTTCACACCTCGGGAAGAAGATTTCAATTTCAAAAAAGTCATAATCGAAAAATGGGTTAAGGAGAAAAGGGGTGCACACTCGCATGATAGTGCCGTACTTTCTCATTCGTTTCAAGTCGGAGGTATTATAGACTGCAACGGACTTACGGATGAATGGTGGCGATGGGCCCTAAGGACACCCATTAACTCTTCCCCTTCTTACGGATTGACTCAAGAGGGAATCATTTCTCCACATTTGTTCAGGAAAGATCACGACGGTAAGACAGCCAAAGTCTACATGATAGCAGTCTCTGCATTTAAATCATCACCTCCTGACGTCAAGAAAATTGTGGTGACAGATAGAATTCCGATTCTGTTTCCCATTTACAATGTGTCGGCAACGGTAGAGGAGCATCTATGGGACTCAAAACGGACCCCCAAGCAGAATACTGCTAGTCTGCTAGGTGATCAATCAGCGAAGTTAACAGAGATCGTCTTAGACGATTTATGTGGAATCTACTCGTTTGACGTCAATTATGATCACATACCTATCGAGGGTTGTACTGTACTGAGACAACATGAATATAAGATAGAAAGTATACCGAGGGAGAATATGGTTGGTGTGCCTGCGGAAAGACTTGGGAATATGAATAGTATACGAGTCTGTCACGGCGGACTCTACCTTTTGCTAAACAATAATAGTGATGCAATGAGTGCAGGTGAGCATCTTTTGAGTATTAAGGTCCTTTCAGTAAATTACGAAGTTGAAACAAAAATTCACCTTAACGTGCAGACAAGGTAGCAGCAAGCCTTTTGTTCATTTTTGTTTCTTTTTTATGATCAACGCCTCATATGACACACAGAAGGCATGGTGAAGAGGGTTTAGTGGATCTTTCTTTATGTATTTCGAACTTCTCTTGCTACCATATGTGATAACTAAGTTAAGAAGGAATAAGATTCATAAGAATTTTGAAATGGTATTGAGATCAATATCGCAAAACATTATCTCTCTTTGTCCACTACTGGATGACCGACAAGAGAAGGAATACAAAACAGATCTAATATAACTGAAAAATTCTATTTCAACATAATTTTATACGACTTTCTGAGTTTAGTCGATAGTCGGCCCACTTCCCCTATGTGGCAATAATGCCAATGTGAATCTTGGCTTCGACTTCGTAATTTACGGAAAGGGCTTTGAAGTATAGAAGATGTTCTCCACTATTCATAACTTCGGTATCAGGATTCAGCAAAATATAGAATCCGCCGTGACACACCTTCATACTTCTATTAGTACCAAGTCTTTCTGACGGAACACCCCTCACGTTGTCTTTGGGTATATTCGGCACCTGATAGGAAACATTTCTCAAAACCGTAAATCCCTTGATGGGTTTCTTATCAAATTTAGCCTCCATATGGTATAACCCACACAGATCGTCTACAACAATTTCGGTTAACGTCCGGGATATGTCACTCTCCTCTACAGATACGGCCTGTCGATTGGGATCCCAGAGTTGTTCCTCAGCTGCTGCTGACGCATTATAAACGGGGATCAAAATAGGAACCCTTTCTCCTACTACTATTCTCCTGACGTCAGGAGACTTAAATCCAAAAAGGCCTATCATATACACCTTGGCCACGTTAATGTCACCTGCGTGCTTTTTGAATAGAAATGGCGAAGTAAATCCAGGCTGAGGAGGAGCAAATAGAGGAGACGAATCAAATGGGATTGTGAGGAAACATCTCCACCATTCATCTACGAGATCGTTGCAATCCATAAAGCCTGCTATCTTATGTGCACGGGGAAGGCTCCGCCTGTCCTGTATATCTGTATCCCTTCTCTCTTTAACCCAGTCCTCTATCAGCCTATAGAAGAACTCCCCAGATGATACAAATACCTCTTCGCTTTTTTCTTTTGACCTTCTCTCTCGTCGTTGGTATCCCGCGACTAATTTTTCAGCGATTCCTTCAGGTGTCAAGAATCCTGTATTCTTTGCATTCTGTAAGCTTTGCATTATGACAACTATCCACTACTCTATTTTCTCCATATATAAGGAGTTGCGTTTTAAATTTTCGCCTTAAATACGACGGTTTAAGATGCAATGCGTTAGGATGCAAGGGTAGGTTATTCTTATTTTATGCAAATAATTCTTTTCGTCTTCTTGTATTTTTCCTTATAACCAGTCAATTACCACGGATCTTCTAAGGTGTATAGATTCCTGTATCCAATACTCCTAACTATTAATGTCACTAACTGTAACTATCCTGTAAAATGATTCATTGATGCATGAGGTCAGCATGCTTGTCATTTGAAGTTATTTTCATATCCCCATTTAATATGGCACGTATTATGTGATGTATCTTTGTCATAAAATAGAGGCTGAAATCGTCACTAATAAGTCTTTACGCATTTGAGGGGGCCCTGCCCACTTAAGAATATTTCCAACTGTCTAGATCATAAAATTTAATGCTTGATTTGGCAACAGTATTATACATAATGACAAATAGAATTAACCATTTGTAAATGTGGCGAAAATTACGAAATCCAACTTTCATGGACGGATAATAACCATCAAATCCCTCATAAACTCCATTTCATCGATCAGAAACGGAGAAACTCTTTTACTATGGTAAGTATATTTGGGCCGCCACATGAATTCTTCCTCCTTCATCTTCTTCAAATGGTTGTATCGGTCTAAATGTATGTCTGAAACTTACTCCTAGGAATTATAAGTACAACGTATACCGTTTTTGAGGGGCGTTGTCTCACGTTCGAATAAGCTCATAGAAAATGGGGGAACATTCGTAGCTGTAGCTTTATTGGTAAGTTAACTGGCCGAGGCGTTGGCAGCCTAAACACTTAGAAACCGACGTCGGAGCAGAAGTATACAGTGAACCTTTGCATTAATGGACTGCTTATATTTGCCCGTTAAGGAACGCTTCTCCATTCGTCATTCGAATATTTTTGTTAGTCATTGTCTATCAACTGACCCACGATATGAATTATCCCTATCAATCCTTTCAATTGCACTTAATCCCATTTTCTTGGAACTTGAATGAGTATCAATCCATCGTAACTCTTGCTAACATACTCCTATTCACATGTGTATAGAGTGGTAAAGCTATTTGATAGTCCTAGTAGTTTAAATCTATGTCTCCGATATTGATCTTTGTGAGTCACATTCAAGAAAAAGAACTCATGGTAGATATATTGAGCACTTCACCCCTGGAGGGCGAAGGGAGGATGGTCAAGAATCAATGATAGATCGTGAGGTTGTTCCTGACGATCTCCCAGAGCGGATTTGACATGTCTTTCCAATTTCAACGAGAAAAGAGATATGATAATGCGTACTCCATGATAATGTATTATTCTACAATTATTTTGTATTTAATGTCTTGTACAAAATTAGGATCTACGCAATCCGGATCCGGGCATATTAAACTCGACTTGTAATGAATCGGGTAAGTCCCATTTTTAAGAGGTTCAGTTATTATATAGAAGCCATCGGCTACAGCCTTTGCGGGACCACCATCTATAATGCCAAAAATTGCCTTATCAGCCCATACTACATCAAAAGCATCTGTGTGAGTCCTATATTTGAGGAGATCGTCATAACTGAACTCTTTATCTCCAATTTTGAGGTACAAACTATTAACACTGTCCTGATCCTTCTTGGTGGCAGTGTGTAATTCCTCAACGGATGCACCTGGAACATCCTTGTCAGTAAGCACTGCCCCCATAACTGGTATGAGAAGCCCTTTGCCAGCTGGGACTCCGCATATTCTTTCTGAATTCCCTCCGCCATTACCAGCCAGGTAAAAAACAGAAGAATTTGTGTTCTGCTCACTCGCACATTTTTCTCCTGTAGGATCATCGACAGGATTCTCTGCTGCAGGTATGATGAGTGTCCATTTCCAATAGTTCTTAATATGTTCGTCGTAAGTCAATCCATACGGTTCGCTTCCTGGTGGGCTAATATTTACCGAGCTTGAAGCTGAAACTGGTGACGTTAGAGTCAAAGACAGCACGAATAACACCACATAGATCACAACAAAGCAACAAGTTCGACTCAATCTCTATATGTTTTGCAGTCCCGACTACAAAAGGATTATGTTTGACCTCGTTGTAAATAACTAGGCAAAGTTGGAGAGAGAATATAAAGATACATTCAGCAACAGACTATTTCTTATTCTCATGCTGGGCTTGATAGCCACTATCCTAATTGATACTTCTATTGTTAAGATTAACGACCTCGTTCCCAAGGATTTTATCTCACTGCAAGGTAAATTAGTATTATTTTCAGTTAATGGTTCGTTGTGTTTGGTCTTACAGTTTTTCGTAATAAAGCAGATATGGAGTTTATATACAAGAGATCGATTCAGCAGGACGTCAAAGGTTAAATTCTTCCCTGCAGTCTCTTTAATTTCACTATGTATATTAGGGACGCTTGTGTCATTTTTGATGTTTGAGCAGTTCTATTATGGGTACTACCATACATCGATCAGTATTTTGATAATTTCGGTTAGCTACGGAACGGCAGCAACTTTCATAATACGTCTATCCCTGTTGTTTTCCTCCTGGTATAAATCAGGCCGTAGCTGGATAATCTTTTTATATTTTATGTCGATGCTATTGATAGCATTCAATTTAGTTATTACGGCTGCTTTTATCAGCGCCAAGGTCAACGACAAACCGAACCGTATTGGAGAATATGTCGGAGCCTCTGGAGATCTATCAGGAGGTAGACACGTACTATTAGACCATGCGTACAGGGTTTCCTCCTTTATGTCATTTTTCAGTTTGTGGCTTACAACAGCAATTTTGATGAAATCTTACAGAGAGAAATTATTGAATCCTATATTATTCTGGATTATACTATTGATACCTTTGGTTTACTTTTTAATAACATTCTTTTACCAATTCACTTTGGGAAAGCTACTGTTCTCCTATTTACAGATTGATCCATTTTCAGTTTCTATTATTCTGTCTGCATTCTTGTCCTTGAGTAAGCCAATTGGAGGTTTGGTTTTTGGAATAGCATTCTGGAATATATCCAGAGTGGTCAGTTATGAGAGAAACATCAAGACATACATGATTATCTCTGGCTGGGGTATCTTTTTAATCTTTGCCGCAAACCAGGCTGCGCTACAAATTGTTCAAACATATCCTCCATTCGGCCTTGCAACATTAACTGTTTTGAATGTAGCAGGATATTTAATGTTATTGGGCATCTATGAGGCGGCGTCACTTGTTTCGGCAAATAGCAATTTACGTAAATCTATACTTCACCATGCATTAGGGTCAAAGCTGTTGGGAATTATAGGACATGCTGAAATGGAGAAAGAAATTCAAAATACCGTAACCAAGATTATGGAAAGTCAAGCTTCTGTAGCGACTCAAGGTGAAAGAGACCTGGAATTGGATGGAGAAGAATTGAGAAGGTATATAGACATGGTAGTAAAAGAAGTAAAAAAGACAAGGGGGGATTAAGATTTCCGAATGAATCCAATATCGCGTTACTTGTTCTTAAATCGGAAACCTGGAGCCTTGCCTTCGCGTATAAGAGCAAAATCTAGATGTAGTGTTTCTGACATTTCGGAACATTCATTCTATTAGTACGGTATAATTTGCACCTGAATTCAGTTTGCCCATTTCGCAGGAACCTCGAAACAAAATACTGTGCTTTCCTGCTGGAAGAGGTCTCAAGAAGACCCAGTACCCATCGGCTGCTGCCCAGGTTGATTGATGTCCTTCCACGCCGTACACATTATTATTATTTATCTCCAGTTCGAACACATAAGGATCTGATTTGACTCGTTGCACAAGTACTGGTTTGCCATCCACACTGCATTCTTTCAGAGTAATGGTACTCTCGTCTGAGCTAACACGTTCTATCAGGTCGTGGTGAGTATGTAATTCAGGACATTCTAAAGGATTAACTTCACAATTTATCACAGGCAAGAGAATTGAACGCGAAGCTGGTATTCTGCAAAAGCGATCAGGGATGCTTTTGCTCTCATCACCCACTATCCCAGCAAGAAACCAAACATCGTCAAGGGGCTGGTTCACAGGGGCAAATTTTCCAGACTCGTCGATTACGGCATTCATAAACCTAGGGGTGGACATAAACCAATTCCACCATTTTACTGTCCATTGACCATAAGTGAGGCCATAAGGACAAGAATCAGCTAAGTAGATCGAATTAGTATCAAAGGATCCGTCAGACGACATTAAAATTACTAATATTTCCTGTGATTAAATAAGTTTTCAGATTTCCTAAATACCACTATGTCAATCACGGTACGGTGATTCATAATGTTTGTTCATTTCCGAACTACTGCATTCAGACATTGGACCCTTCCCAATCGTTATGTCATACAATACCTCGACTCTGAATGTTGATTCAGATTCAATATGATCTCTGATTACAGAGTAGACATCTATTTTTCTCATCAGACTTTTTGTGTAGATTTCAGCCAAAAAGGTTTCTCCTTTAAAGTAAATGGAATGTCTACCTACATCCAGTGGTTTTAAAAAAAGCCAGTAACCATCGCAGACCGATTCTGTTACTCCTGGGGCCACATCGTATACATTGTCATTTGGAAATCTCAACTTGAAAACCTCGGATTGCACGCGATAATTTTCAATATACTCTACATTCTCTCCGTCGATGGTTGCTCTCATATTAAGAACTTGATCAGTTGCCTCTCTGGATCGCTTGATCAATTCGGCCCCAGTCTTTAAGTCGATGTCTTCTTTGAAGGAATCTTCCTTCACAAGCAAAGGAAAGAAGATAGCCCTTCCCATTGGAACTACACACTTTCGTCTAACCAGAGCAGTATTACCGAATGTACCGGCCAGAAACCAGACCTTTTTGTTGTTCTGATTTACCGAACAATATCTGCCCGTTAGATCTAAGCAAGGGTTCTCATTCTTCGGTATCGACAACATCCACCTATACCAAATGGCCACCCAATCCTCCCATGATATGCCGAACGGATGGATGTGCCGATCATAAAGAAAAAGAGAGCTCATTTGTTCTTGGAATCACTTATGATGATATCGTTAAAATATTCGACCTTATCTATTTAACTGCTAGCAAAATTTTCTCATGTGACTTCACCTGTCTTGGGAGTAGACTGGGCATGGTCACCATGCCCGGGGGGGGTGCTGAGGAAAGGAACACCGGGACAATAGAGTTCGGAATACTGTAAAAGAAGGGTGACGGTAAACAGATTATGATAAGATTGCATGGCAAGACAGCAGCTCCAAGAGGTCGTTCCCAAATACCGAATATAGTTAAAACTCACTGATAGTTTCATTAAGTGTTGACTTCTGTACTCATTAAAAAGTTTGACCGTCGTTCCAACCTACTCCCTCAAAACCGCGTAGCAACCACTATATGTCCTATAATTTCAGAGAAGAAGACCAGGAGTGAACAACTACCGGTCATAGACCGGTAGCCTCTTTCGAGTTTCTCTTGTCATCATTGTACTCCTGAGAGATTGGAATAGAAATAGGAGATGTATGTATTGTATTCGACTAGGTAAAACACATGCTATGAAGTAACATAAACATCCATTTCATACCCAATGTATAAAAGTAGATTTCAGAAAATAATGTAATATTGATAAGATAATATTCTCATACAACTTATAATAGCTGCGTGACTAGCAAAGGTTTAAGAATAACATGAATGATCATTGTATTGAATCCAATTTTAGTTTCAATATCGCTTTGGGGACCACTGGCCCCATACCCATTTAATCCAGAGTCACAGGAAATTGAAAAGCGATGTAATAACTTTACAGATCAGCTAAAACAGAATAGATCAAGAAATTTATCGTTAAGCATAAAAAACTACTTTTCAAAATTGAACTGTTAGACTTACCAATTAACAAGCAAAAGACCATTTATATTATAATGGTTGACATGAATTATCATTGTCTGCTTCCAATACTCCAACTATTGATTCTGACAAGACTGAAGTATTGTATGGCTTTGATAAGACCTACTGAGATGATAATAAAATTCCTAAACAGCTCAGAGGTTTCAATGAATATTTGTGCAGACTATACTTGGCCATCAGTAGCAATGGGTGTGGAGGTATTTAGGAAAGGATTGTATGAGCTTAAAACAAGAAGCGTCCAGTCACGATTTATAACAGACATCACGAAAGACAATATTGAATATTGTAAAGAATTAATGCAAATATCAGAACTTCGTCACCTGGATGGAATTAAGGGTAATTTTGCAATTAGTGAAAAAGGATACACAGCTTCGGCTACCTTGCAAGAAGCATCTCTACTACAACAAGTTATTTATAGCAATGTTAGAGCGATTCTTGATCAGCAGCAATATGTCTTTGATACTTTATGGAGTAAAGCAATACCTGCTGACCTAAAGATAAGAGGAATTGAAGAAGGTCTTGACTTAGGAAGGACAGACATAATCCAAAGCCCAAGAATGATACTTGATTTATTCACAAATATGATAAAATCAGCTAAAACTGAAATATTACTAATGCTTCCTACGATCAATGCCTTTCTTCGTGAGGATCGAATAGGGGTAATAGAACTTTTAAAGAAATCAGCGACAGAGAATAATGTAAATGTTAGAATCATAACTCCCAGTAATGATGCTGTCGAAAAAATACTACAAGATACAGAATCTACTTTAGGGGTGAGCGAAGAGCGGCCAGAAAACCAGAAAAAAGAGAAAGGTTTTGAAGTACAATGTAGCAATATTCAATTCAAAGAGACAGCCGTAACTACCGTTACTACATTAGTTGTCGACAGAAAAGAGTCGTTAGCGATAGAAAAGACAGATGATTCAAAACTAGAATTTATAGAGGCAATTGGATTAACTACTTATTCAAACAGTGAACCAACAGTAATATCCTATGTTTCAATCTTTGAGGGCTTTTGGAAGCAGGGTGAACTGCTAAACCAGCTGGAAGCACATGATAAAATGCAGAGAGAATTTATCAATGTAGCTAGTCATGAAATGAAAACACCTACCCAAGCCATTCTTGGGACCAGCGGGCTATTGAAGTATTATCCAGAAAGAAAAGATGAATTAATAGAAATAATACAAAGAAACGCCAAAAGACTTCAGACACTCATTAGTAATATACTGGATGTAACAAGAATTGAGAGTCAGACGCTAATACTCAATAAGGAACGATTTGATATACGTAATTTGGTATATTCTGTGGCAGAGGATTGCAATGATAGAGCAAAAGATAATAATATCCAATTAATCAACAAAAATAATAATAGCATTAACCCTATTTTCGTAGAAGCAGATAGGGACAGGATTGTCCAGGTTCTTTTCAATCTGTTAAGCAATGCTATCAAATTTACAAACCACGGGAAAATATCCATTAATTTATTTGAAAAGATTCAAGATAAGGAAGGTGGAAAAAAAGAAATCATTATAAGTGTAACTGATACAGGTAGCGGGATAAATAGTGAAATTTTTGGAAGGCTATTTTCAAAATTTGCTTCAAAGTCATATCAAGGCACCGGTTTAGGATTATTCATTTGCAAAAGTATAATACATGCCCATGGAGGAAGGGGCTAATGGGCTGAAAACAATAGTAGTGTTGACGGAGATGGAGATAAGAGTAGTGTGGGGGCTACTATTACATTTAGTCTGCCTAGCGCCGCCTCAGAGGATGGCGAAAATTAACAATGGAGAATAACAGAATTTTGGTTGTTGATGATGAACCTGATCTTACTCAGGTTTCTACATTGGCTTTGGAGTACCATGGATTCAAAGTCGATTCATTTAACGACCCACAAGAAGCATTATCAAAGTACAAGCCTGGTTTGTATGATTTAGTTATACTTGATATAAAAATGCCCAAGATGGATGGCTTTGAATTGTATCAGGAAATAAAAAAGAAAGATAACAACGCCAACGTTTGTTTTCTTACAGCAAGCGAACAATACTATGAAGAATTCAGAAAG
>JBOGPP010000259.1:0-3872 GCA_050748485.1 Nitrososphaeraceae archaeon
AGACTCTGACCATAGTAGAGAGGCAGAGCCGATCCTAGGCAACATGTATCAATACCATTTATTCCCAATGTTCTTCATTTTTGTTATAGTTAGTTTTGCTGCGCTCATAGACGATATGACTTTGAAGGTATTTGGAAGGAACAAAAGAAGTAAGGCGCTTTTTCTTGGTTTTGCCACTCTGATAACGGCGATAGTGGTCGAAGATTTTGCTTGGTTTGTAAATAGATGGTTAGTCCCTTTAGAGTCAGATCCGAAAGGAGGTCAACTAATGCAGTACTCAGATTGGACATCAAAGCATATTGGAGCTATCGATGCAGGTAATTTCGTTATTCCAGTTTGGTATTTATTTGCTGTAGGTTTAGCTTCTGTTGCATATTATGCGGCCTTCAGAAGGCATGACAAGTGGGATTATGAGTAAGGCATCTAGGGGTAAAGATGATGGCAGGTTTAGTATTCGATCGCTGTCATCCAGGTATTTGTAATTCGGAACTGGAATTGTACTGTATATACAAAAATTTGCATGCATACATGGGTTCCTCCTCTGGCAATTTAACTTAAGGTGCCACTCGTCTAAACGGTTTCTAACATTTTAGCTAAGTCCTGTCGACTTTCAAGGATATTAGACCAAGACAACAGGGAATTTCTAATATCTCTTTTCTCAGATATTTTATCTGGAACATTTAAGATTGTAAAAACTGTCGGTAGAATTTGATCTAATACATCCCACTTAAGTGGCATAGAAATGGTAGCGCAAGCGGTAGGCCTCGCAGAAAAAACTGATGCAAGCGTCTTTCCTTTCGCATTTTGGTTGTGATCAAAGAAAATTTTACCTCGCCTTTTAGATGTATTCCAATCCATTGTAATCTTGTGAGGGTGTTCGCTAACCAATGTTCTTCCGATGATTTCAGCGAAGCTTCTTGCTTGATCATAATTGTAATCCGCAGAAACAGGTACAAAAATGTGAATTCCCGTTTTACCTGAGGTTTTGATGTAAGATTTGATATTCAATTTATCAAAAATTTCAGATTTTAGGAGCTGGGCCACTTCGACCGTTTTCATGAACGCTTTACGGTTATACTCCGGTTCCTGGTAAGCACTCGTTTCTAATCCAGAGTAAATATATGGATCTAAATCAAAGACAATGAAATCTGGATGATTGAGGCCACAGTTTTCCTCATCCAGTGCCGTAGAATCCTTTAAACATGCTTCATAATCAATAACTCTACTATTCCATGGGTGTATTTCTATACAGCCAAGATTTGCTAACCAGAGTAGTGTTTCCTTGTTATTGCAGATCAAATAATTAGTCATTCTCTTTGCAGATTCGGAATAAAGCTTCACTGAATCTACAAATTCAGGTTTTTCCATATTCCAATTTTTTTGGTAAAAGTGTTTACCCATAATTCCGTCAGGATATCTGGTTAAAGACAACGGTCTGTCTTTAAGAAACGGGAGCAGATAGTCACTTATTTTGTCATAATATCTTATCAAGTCTCCTTTAGTTAGCTCAGGGTGAAATCGACTCTTCGGCCAAAATACCTTGTCTAGGTTAGAAAAGCTGTTCTCTATTCTTTTGGGTCTCGGTGTAATAGAGGTATCAGGAGATAACGACTCTGATGGTGGTCGCGCGGAAGACGACTCCAAAGATGACGCTGATGATGGGATAGCCAGCTCTTTGGAATTTTGCGGTTTTACATTCGAGAGCTGGTCCACATGCACAGTTTTTTCAAGTGTGCATTCTTGAGGCTTCTTGTCATCTCTAATCCTTAAAAATATGGGAGCTCTCATAATCTTGTCCTTTGTCCATCCATCAAACTTAACTTCGACTACTAGCTCCGGCCGTACCCATACTGGATCCCTATTGGTATATGGTATGTAACTAACAGGAATTTCATCAGTCTTTTTTTCTTGTAATTTGTTGAAAATCTGAACAATTTGTGGGAAGTCAAACCCACTTCCAGAGTGTCCAACGAAGACAAATTCTTTATTGAATGCAGCTAGCAGCAAGGATCCAAAATAGCCCTTTCTATTACCTTCCCCTCTCGTGTATCCAATCATCACACAGTCTTGAGTCTGGATATTCTTGATCTTTAACCAGTCAATACTCCTTGCTCCTTGCAAATACTTGCTATGTCTATTCTTTGCAATGATCCCTTCGAGGTTGAGTGCTTTGATATTTTCGAAAAGTTCTACGCCCTTTGCTTCAAAAGATTCAGATATCCTAATCACCTTGTCACCGTCTTGAGTTGTATTTAGAACCGAGGACAGCAACTCTCGCCGTTTTGAGAATTCTAAACTTTCGAGGCTTCTTCCATCTAAGTACAAAATATCAAAAACATAGAATGTAGACGGAATTTCTTTAGAAAGGTATTGAATATCCAGCGCATTGTCTATATTCATTCTTCTTTGATGACTTTGAAAGTCTGGATGGCCTTGTTCATTCAAAATCACTATCTCTCCATCAAGCACAACTGAATCATCGCAATTTACAATCGACGATGATACTAATGAATCGACAATCTCTGGATATCGGTGACTAATTGATTTATTAGTTCTCGATTTGAGCTCAAGTATGTTTTTACTCTTGTGATGAAACAGAATGGCTCTTACTCCATCCCATTTGATTTCGAACTCCCAGGTCTTATCATTAAAGGGTTTATCAACTGGGGTAGAAAGCATAGGCCTTATCTTGTTCGGGAAATCAGACAAAGGGAGGTATTGTATTTTCTTTTTGGTAGAATGCAGAAGATACGTCTCTTCATCCTCCTTATTGCCCTCGACAGGATTAGAATCCACTTGAAGGCTAGAATATACACTGTTGGCGCTGTCTTTTTTTGTATAAGCATCTTTTTCAGTTTGAGACAAGACGGAATCAGGCAAAGATGATGTCAGGTCCTCTTCTGATGCGTACCCGTCATCATACTTTATCAAAAGCCATTGGTTTTCCCGGCTGGTTCTAATTAAAGAAAATTTACCGTTCACCTTATGCCCGTGTAAACTAAAAGAAATCTTTCCTTTATCGAACTGCTCATAAAACCTTTCACTAGATTTTTCTAACGTATAGATACCTGTATCCCATACAAGAACTGTACCTGCACCATAGTTCCCCTCAGGGATTGTACCTTCAAAGAGAAGATAGTCTAATGGATGGTCTTCAGTAAGGATAGCAAGGCGTTTTATTCTAGGATTGAGAGAAAACCCCTTCGGTACGGCCCATGATTTGAGGACCCCATTTTCTATTTCGAGCCTAAAGTCATAATGTAATCTTCTTGCATTATGCTTCTGAATGACAAAGTGTCTTCCGATGTCCTTCCTTGTCGCATCACTGCGACTGCCAATAGGTTCAGGAGTCTTCCTAAAGTCTCGTTTCCTATTGTATTTGTCAAGCATGCGCTAAACCTTGGCTTTACGTCCCAAGTTACCCTTAGAAACTATACTATTTTTGAATTTGGATTCTGACTTTAGGTTATCCTGTTCCTATAATTTTCCTATCCTAGCCCAACGGTAAACTATGTTCATCTGCATTATATGTTTCTTTCAAACCTCCTCTTCAAATACACTTGTACTGGTCTGATCTCTTTTGCTGTATCCAACCCTGCAATCCTCATCATTATTATATCGAATGATAACGCCGATCCAATACGTCATGCCGTTGAGAAGCTGCCATACCCCCACCCATTACTCTTATAGAATTCCAGAGCAACATTTAAGATATTGAAGTTTCTTGTAATTCTAAAATCGTTACCTAGCTGTTGTACGTGCTAACATAGGTGACAATTTAGCTTACACAGATGGGTTACACTTCTGCTGTTAGGAAGTGTATCCATATAGAAATCAGAAAGAAGTTTAGTCTAATACATGAAAAGGAATGG
>JBOGPP010000260.1:0-3412 GCA_050748485.1 Nitrososphaeraceae archaeon
GCTATTATTAATCTACCTTAATTTCCTTCCCCTTAGGTTTCGATTTATCTTTCTTGTTAAATGTTATTTCAAGTATTCCATTGTTATATTTTGACTTTGCTGTTGCGAGATCAGCCTCTTCAGGTAGGTCTATAGTTTCATGATATCTCCGTGCTATACCTTCAGCATCTGTGGTTGTCACTTCCAACGTGCTGTCATATGCGTTTATCTTGATATTCTCTTTATTTACTCCTGGCATCTCTATCACTACTTTTATCTCTTTATCTGTAGTAGAAATGTCGACTAGTGGTTCTCTTTCAGAAGATATTAATGGCCTAGTACCAAACATTCCTTTCCCTAATCCACTCCGTCCCTCTCGGAATGGTGATTTGACATTTCCGAACTCTCTTACCTTAGGTCTACCGTCTGGTCCAACGGTCATGGAGTATCCATAAACAAATGGACCATATTCTCGCACTTTTGCTCCCTCTGACGTTTCGTATTCCCTAATCAAATCTTTAGGAGTGCTTGATTCAAATTGCTTAAATCCTTCTTCGAAGTCCCTTTCCATCCGATTTCGCATCTCATCAAAGCTTTTAAATACATCATCAAAACCCGATCTGCCCTGGAAATATTTCTTAAACCAATCAGAAGGTTCTATGTCCCAGAAACTCATTATCTAATACTTCACCAACGTTATTTTATGACAAATCATAATTTAAGTGTTACTCACATGCCATGAGTAACTGATTCCGATATTCAAAATAGAGAATAATTAGCATTAAATTGAGCTCAAATTTTATCCTTTGAATTTTCGAAATAAGCGCTATCAGTAAAAATTAAATATAATAAACACTATCTGTTAGTAACGGAGTGAATGTTTAAGAGTATGTCTTGGCGACAACAGTCACAAGTCCCCCTCGTATTGTTGAAAGAGAGTGCAACTGAATCAAAGAAAAAAGATACACAAAATAAGGATAAGAATATGGAAACTGCAAAAATTATGCTTGAAATTCCTAAGTTTAGATTGGATCCACAAAGACATGATATAAAAGAAGTTAATGTATCTGAACCTTATCGTGATCGAGGTCAGAATATCGTTGATAATGATTAGAGATGTCACATTAACTGTATTATCTAATAATCTGGTAGTAGTGAGGGAAAAAGTGAGGAAGAGTGCATGAGAAAATAAATGGGAGTGGATTAGAATCATGATAAGAAAGAAGGTGAACCGTACGCCTTCACTAGTAGATACTAATGTGCTTTTAGACGTTCTTGGCAATGAAACAAGAAGAAGGATTTTGAACCTGATTTCACATGAACCTATGTATTTTAACCAACTAGCTAAAGAGATACGAACAGGTCAACAGGCAATCTTGCGTCATGTAAAGATTTTGGAAGATACCGGTTTGATCGAATCTTATGCTAAGAAAAGTGATCTAGGTGCTCCAGACAGAAAATATTATAGAGTTAATTCCTCTTTCAACCTGAGTATTTCAGTTTCTAACGATAATTTCACAGTAAGAAATGAAGACATTGAAGAATTGAGATATAAAGAGGCAGATACTCTTTACAAGAAATTTGATGAACTTGATTCTCTCGTTCGTCATCATGATGAGGATAATTTAGTCGAATCCTCAAGTAGGAATACAAGAAATAATCAACGAAAATCGACAATGTCACTAGATCAGATATTGTTAAAGTTGCAACAAAATTTGGAAGATACGGAAGAACAAATATTACATTTAGAGTCTCGTCTTAACGACTTACGAGCATTAAAACAAGCGATAATTAAAAAGATACATGGTATAGAGAAAGAAAATTTTGATGATATAGAACGCAGACTTATATGTTCTATAATGGAGGGACCGAAGTGTCGAAAAGAAGAGCAATTAACCATTTCAGAGCTGGCTGAAATACTGGATAAGAATGAAAGAATAATAAAAAATGCTCTATCTAGAATTACTGATAAACTAGAAATCGGCAGCAATATTTATGAATTGTTCAAGAACTTGACATGAAACATGTCTGTATCTGAGAATTCGCGTATTTGGCGTTTGGCGTTTGCATAGTTGATATTTCAGTTACTATTTGCTATCAAAGGTAAATATTTTTTCTGACATTTTAGTAACCTTCAAATTTAAATGCGGGAAAGAATCGAGAATTTATTTATAACGATCTCTACTACCCGACAATGAAGATTTAGGAGAAAAAATTTAGTATTATATCTTTATATGTAAGGTGTTCCTAAACTTGGTTACCTTTTCATTTTTTAACTAAAGATAAGCAACCATAAATTAATAGTAGTCGAAGGATGATTGTTTGGTCACCTACCATATGAAAGTATTGTCTGAATCTTTACTTATTGTGCATTTAAAGCTCAAGTTACTTTTGACAGTAGATCCTATAATTGAGGTATTAAACAATTGATAAGAGATAACAGAATTAGGCTAGACTATCTATTCTTTATGTAGTGGTTGATACTGATATTCTTTGATACCACTCAAACGGAGGTAGATGGGCTAGAGAGTATATTGTATTAGTAGAGCATTTTATTAATCCCTATATAAATACATATAGAGGAAATTATAGACGAAGCTTCAATATTTCCAATCATTAGTTATTCCATTCCACCACGTTCGATATGGCTTGGCATCATGATCTATTTCATCTCTGACCCTGAATTCTATTGAATAAAACATATTCTCCATAGCATCTATACCTCCGTCAAGAAATAGCTCTTTTCCGATTTCTTCGGCTCGTTTTCTTTTAATTTCAAAATCAGCAGCCTTTGGATTTTGAATGCAATAAGTGAGATTATCATAAAGCTCTTCTTCCAAATAAGCATCCAAGTAGACGACTTCTGCCTCATGAACCATATTTTTTATCTAATATATAAGATCTTGGCAATATTGTAAGAATATTTACTTGCTCCATACCAAAATTGCGTAGGAAGCTAAATCTTGTATTATCATCACATCGTCGTCAGAAATGGGCTAAGCGCTTCTTATAGAAAATCCTAACGCATAATTCTAACACAGATAATTAAAGCAATCATTCCAGTTTGAGAATTTCGAGATTATTAGATTGATTAGATAATATGACAGCTAAAGGCTGATAAAGAAATTTCGTTAGAACTAATATATTAAATTTTTATTCGCTGATTTCGTTAAGCCGTTATATCAAATATTCTTGATCTACTCAGTTATGATTAATAAGCATGAGGATTTGAATTGTCTTTAGAAGAGGCAAATCTACATACTACAGAATTTAGACTAATTATCATATTATATTAATTTCATAAAAAAAGAAAAAAAGAGTGTATATTTTGTTTGTCTGCTTGTCTGCCTATCTTCTTGTTATGGTATTGATCTGCTGTACAGCTTACCTTCTAATGCTAGTTTGTACATCTCTGCTACGTACGGGTTCTTGG
>JBOGPP010000261.1:0-1665 GCA_050748485.1 Nitrososphaeraceae archaeon
TCGGTATGCATAAGATATTTGCAGAAGATTCATGATGCTATTGTGACGACTGTAACAGTGGATTGTGGACAGGATGAAGACTTTAATGAAATCGAAAATAGGGCTCTTGCGGTTGGAGCAGCTCGGCATATTCATATTGATTCAAGGGAAGAATTCGCAAACGAGTATGTTAGCAGATCCATCAAGGCGAATGCGCTCTACCAGGGAAAGTATCCACTGGCAACTGCTTTAGCTCGTCCACTAATAGCATCGAAATTGGTCGAAGTGGCAGCCACCGAAGCTACAAACTTCGTCGCACACGGATGTACTGGTAAAGGGAACGATCAGGTCAGATTTGACATAACTATAAAATCACTTAATCCAGACCTCAATATACTTGCTCCTATCAGAGACATGAATTTGACTCGTGATGAAGAGCTCAGATTTGCCATGGAAGAAAACATACCTATCCCCTTGGAGGCGAAAAATTATAGTATTGATGTTAATTTATGGGGGAGGGCGATTGAAGGTGGAGAATTGGAGGATGCAAGCGTAGAGCCCCCTGAGAGTATATTCCACTTTGTCAAGAACCGTTCCAACGAAGCAAGATACATAGAGATCGAGTTTCGATCAGGCATACCAATAGCTTTGGATGGTCATAGTTTGAATCTTCTGGATTTGATTGAAGAAATGAACAAGATAGCTGGCTCTCATGGGGTAGGTATAGTGGACTTGGTTGAGAATCGGATTGTAGGTATCAAGTCTCGCGAGGTGTACGAAGCACCTGCCGCTATTTCACTCATTGAATGTCACAAGGATCTGGAAAATCTAGTACTTACTGATCATGAGATCAATTTTAAATGGATAATAGAAGAAAAATGGAGCTGGCTGGTTTACTCAGGCCTCTGGCTTGAACCTTTGAGAAAGGATTTGGATCAGTTCATAAATAGGGTCCAATCAAGGGTAAATGGAAAGGTGAAGCTGAGACTTCAAAATGGTTCTTGCCGAGTCGTTGGAAGGAGTTCAAAAAATGCTATTTACGACCCAGATACAGCTACCTATTCAAGGAGATCAGTCTTCGATCAAAGGCTTGCGAAGGGATTCATAGAACTATGGGGAAAGCAATCAGTCGTTTCTAACAAGATAATATCAAAATTTGAGCCATTAGGAGAAGATTGAAGCGATGATAAATGTCGCCCAGATGTGGTGAATGATATGCTCTGCCGAATTTGAGCACAAATTCTTGCCATGCCAATCGTTAGACTCTAACTGTATCTAAAATTCAACAAAAATGTCACAACAAACACGAGTGAACACGCCGCTCGATTGACTCTGGTAATTCCAACATAAAGAGTCTAGCAACGGAAAAGATCCATGTATATATGGTGATGACGAGAATGGAGACAGTTATAGCTTGGATAATCAGACATGTTCCCGTTGATGTCTACATTGCAGCAGATTGTTGATCCGACAATAAGACCAGACAAGGCATTGCTTTGTGATTGGTATAAGAATCTATAAGCTAATGGGTGTCAGTTGAACAAGCATATGACAAGATAAAGACATAAAAATTCATAAAACGATTAAAAAGATCATACTGATGAAAATAGTATATGAAGGTAGGTGTTATCGGAGCATCAGGTTACGTAGGAGGAGAGCTTTTGCGGCTGCTATCTACTCACCCAA
>JBOGPP010000262.1:0-2147 GCA_050748485.1 Nitrososphaeraceae archaeon
AGACCTCATAATCGAAGATCGTAAGTCAAGAGGTATGAAGGAAAGATCCAATTTAATATTCAAATTTTATCTCTGAGATTTGTGATGCAGTCAACAAGAACTGGCAAGTATTCGGATCATCAACGAGGAGAGAGATTGTACAAAAGATTTGTATCACTAAACCTAGTGGAAAAACTGGCAAGTATTTCTATGTCCCCAGAGTGGAAATTCAAGAAATTTGATTTCAAGCGTGGATTATGTGATAGACCGTGCAAAGAATCTAAAGCTAACAATTCATCACCTGATTATCCACGAAATTGCGACAAAACGAGATCTTAACTCTATGAAACTTTAACATCAAGGTGGTATTCTAAAGGCTCTCTTAAGTCTGTTTTGTCATTGTCTATTGTAGTTAAATCCAAACCTATGTTATAATTACCACTTTGATTGAATACAGGACCTCTGATCGTTATAGGAGACCCAGGATCAGCTATCCATGCATTTGTAAGCACATCTTGGTTTCCCCCTATTGTTTGACTTGAGGAACCTCTTTCTTTATCTTTGAACATCAATTTGACTTCACCGTTATGATCGTGGAAGAAGTCAGACAATATGTGCTTTCCATCTTTAGAAATATCCATTCTAAATGTCACATGTTGAACATTTGCATTTTTTTTCTCATCGAGGAACGCAACCGTCATCAGTACATCGCCGCTTTGAGTAATATTTGTCGGTTCCGTTTGCATATCTAATGTCAATTTTCTGTCTCCAATAGCTGCAGCAGGGGGTGGTGCACCATGATGTTGCGCCTTAGCTTCTTGGGATGGAGAGTAAAAGCCTACCACAATGCCTCCAAGAAGAAGGAAGGATGTAAAGATAACAACTGACATTCTGCATTTCGTCATAATAACTTGCATAATAATCTGCCAGAAATATGAATTTAATCTGCATGGCCATTCAAATGCTAACTGAACATGTTGAAAAATACGGATCGAAACGTACGCTAGATGCTCATCCGTTGAATATCTCTACCACCCTCTCAATGAATGATTTTTTGTACAGTCGGTAAAAAAAAGGAAGAAATTGATGTAGAACGGAAAGCAGAAATTGTTCCGTCTATATAAAAATCAAATTACCTGCGCTCCTTGACCCTTCCTCTCCCAGTCTTCCTTGGAGCTATAATTCCTACTTTTCGCCCCGGTGGGGTCGTTCTACCTACTGAAGATTGCCGTCCAATATGCTGATGCCTACCACCTCCATGTGGGTGGTACACAGCTGCTTGAGCTATTCCCCTAACCTTAGGATAAAGCTTTCCACGTGCGTGCATATACCTTTCCTTATTACCTGCTTTCAGAAATGGTTTCTCTCTCCTTCCCCCTCCTGAGATTGCTCCTATCATTGCTCTACACCTACGGTTTAGCATGGAAAACTTGCCTGAGGGAAATTTGATAGTAACGCCTTCCATACCATGAGAAAACACTACTGCTGAAGAGCCAGCAGACTTGATCAACTTTCCTCCATCGCCAACATTCTTTTCAATATTGCATATCATAGTTCCATCCGGGATGGTTTCTAGTGGAAGTATGTTTCTCGCTGTTGCATTAGCTCCTGGTCCCATTTCAATATTATCTCCAACTTTCGACCCATCAGAAGCAGGGATATAGGAATTAATACCATTCTCAAAACGTACTTTTGCTAATGGAGCATCCCTTCCCTTCTCATGAACCAGATCAACAATTACACCAGTATGATTTTCTTCTAAACTATAATAAGGATACTTTGCAGGCGCAAGCTTGCCTACTTTAATCGCTCTAAATTGCTTTCCTCCCCTTCCTCTTCTTCGCACTAAGCCTCTCTTACCCAACTTGAATAATCACATCATGGATTCCGAATAGGTGATTTTAAGTTTATGCTGATATTAGGTATCTGGGATGCTTCTTAGAAATAGTATTGGAAGAATGAGACTGAAAGCGAAAGCTAATAAGGTATAAAGATGAGTAAAGTTCTAGTTACCACCGTGAGCCAGAACACGCTCTCGCTAAAAGTACTTGAAGCTTATACTAGAGATGTTGGCAGAGGAGTAGCTCGTATTGATTATGACTCAATGGATTCTCTCACCGCTTCTACAGGAGATGTTATCGAGATTAGAGGCAAACGTCGAACAGTAG
>JBOGPP010000263.1:0-4335 GCA_050748485.1 Nitrososphaeraceae archaeon
AGAGAGGATTTGACATAACGAAGGGAGTTACGTCTCCGACGATGCAGTACTTTACATTAGAACAGATAATATTTGTAAGGACGTTGTGACATGAACTCAAATCTCCTTCACAATAGATAATCTGATCTCCTTGTATTCCTATTCCATTACCCGCCTTCCCATCATTAGGGTTTGTCGGGTATCTGTCATTCTTTCCTTCATGCGTCGATTTTTCGTTGTAATCCGGTTTGCTCTGGCTTTCCGTAGTCCCAATAGCGATTGAAGAGAGGAGAACATAAAAGATCAAAGATGCTGTCATTAAACTTCGAGAGGCTGTACACGCGCAAATAAGTCGCATATTCATACTATCATAACCAACCATGAATATTTACAATTTCTAATAAAAACAACTAAAATTGAATCTAGTGAATCTGGAGTATTTTTGTACTAACACATGTCCACGCAGACATGAATTCAGACATATAAGTACAGCGACATCCACGCATTGCAATCAAGCAACAATCACAGAATCAATATCGTATGGTGGGGTAGAATAGAAAACCCCGCTGTCCAAAATCATGTCAAAATAATTGCGCAACACAAGGTCATTAAGCCAGGTGAGCCCTATCACCGCCTAACTACCCATCACGCAATATCAACACTTCTATTTTCTATCAGTAATAATTCTTAAATATCGTTTTTTTGTCTGCTCCTCAATTCACGACAATTCTTGTTCGGTCCTCCTATTTCCTCTTAATTTTGGAGACTAGGTTGCATATTCAGGGGTTTCCTTGAATTTTCAGCAACGTAGTTCGAAGAGTTCCGTTAACTTGTCTTGTTTATCAATTTTAGTAGACTTTTGTTCTCTACTATCAAGCTCATATATATCAGTCCTAGGAGAATGCTGAATTTAAGACTAGAGTTAATTGAGATTGTTATTGCATTATTAACTGTTGTGTCACTAATTGTAATCCTAATTGATATCTTCTTTCCTTTGAACAATGAACAAAAGACCTTCATCTATGTTTTTGATCTTGTTGTTGTCATTGTATTGGCTACTGATTTCGCTTTTAGGGTGCGAAGATCAGCCAAGAGGAGTCGATATATCATGAATCATTGGTATGAAATTCCGGCAATGATACCGGTGATACTCTACGCTTCGGCAGATACATCAACCCTAGCTGGTCAAGTAGTAGAACAATTCAGGGCCATTGCATTTTTTAGGCTTGTTAGGCTTTATTATATTCTTACGTTGATTCGGGGAAGTCGATTTGTGTTATTATCAGCTTTCTCAATCATAACAATAGTGTTCGGAGCACTTGGAGTTTATCTTACGGAAGCCCAATATGCAGGAGCTAATATAAAAAGTCTACCTGATGCGTTTTGGTGGGCCGTAGAGACCGTTAGCACAGTCGGTTATGGTGATGTGTATCCTGTTACCCCCGAGGGGAGGATAATTGGAATTTTCGTCATGTTTGCAGGAATCGGAATTCTTGCCACATTCATAACTGCACTAGGGGCAAAACTTATTGAGTTCAAGTTGAATGAGCCTCCCACAAAGGAAAAAAAAATCGAACCAATACGCAACGATCTTCCTACAAAGACCAAAGAATTGATTAAGGATCAAATAGAGAGAGTAGAGACACTTGATGATAAGGGTTTTGACGCATTAATTGCAATGCTGACAAACATACGCCAAAATTATGGCATCAAATAAAGCAAGGATAATTATAAAGAAATGCATGGGAATAAGCAGGTGCATCATTTCTTATTCATGCCAATTCAAATATGTCTTTGTTATTATGCGTGCGGAGGTCGCAAAGGACTCGCTTACAGTTTAGATGAGGAGAAGGACTAAGAAACGAAGACAACGTTCGACCGATCCTATTGGTATGGAAAGGCCTGATTGCTCGTCCGAATAGTACTGTCGACTATGTCTCCAGAAATATATGATTGTGAGGCGACTCTTCATAAGCTTTTCACATCCAGCGAGGGCGACTTAGTAGGGAACGTGGATGCCGTTGATGACACAAACGTCCTTGTATCTACTGCAGGTGCACGAACCCATTATAGAATTCCAAAACATCTGGTTGAAGGATTCGATGGTCATTCGGTTTCGCTCAAGGTTCAGAAGCGGGAACTGGAAAGATTCAAAGAAGATCAAGGAGAGGGATTTGGCAAGTCAAAGTAGGAGAACAATATCTTTCGCGGAACCACTTCAATTAATGTTCGCCATCAAAATAGTGGTGTTAGATAAGTAACTCCGTGGCAGGCTTAAAACAAATCGAGCCCATCGCCAATAATCATCATTATCCGGCTAATTCTTTATTCTTCTGACATACAGCAATTCTTGTCCCTTTAGCAACTATATACATCGGTGATACTTTTTTTGTCCGCACCAAATTCTTATATACTTCATTATGTACTATAGTACTTTACAAGAATTGTCTTATGCCATCGTCAATTGGGAAGCAATTGTACATAAAAATGTAAGCTCTAAGGATGGCCAAGATGCAGGAAACGTAGACGCGATACTGGGTGATATTGTAGTGATCACAACAAAAGGTGACCGTCGAGAGTATAACTTACCCAAAACCCAGGTGGGAGGATTTAATGTTGCTGAGGTGTTTATAAAAAATACCCTTGATGAACTTGAAAGGTATAGAGTATAAAGGTCATAACAATTGCAAAATCTGAACCCTTATTTCTTTTTTTTGAACGGACATAAACTTCATCCAAATAATCTGATTCATTCCAACAGACTTGGTGAGTGGGAAAACAATTTAGTTAAAATGCTCTTGCCATGAATAGAATTGCAACACCTGCCAGCTTCATTCGATAATAGTGGACCGGGTGGGATTCGAACCCACGACCACCTACGTCTCCTCTACCTATTTCAAGGTATGCAAGGCAGGTATTCTACCAGACTAAACTACCGGCCCCTAATCCATTACGCTCATAGGGGTATGATAATTTAATCCTTTAGAAGTAGCCTGTGACACATTTTTCTTGATTTAATTATTTCCTATTCAAGGTATCCTATCGGATAAATGAGCCTATAGGCTGAATACGAGTTGATTGTTAAGTTCTAGAATCTCAAGTGATATCGTAATTCAGAGGTCGGATTCTAAGTCCGGTACCACTACGACTATCCGTCGCAAAACGAACAAATGAGTTTGTTCTTGATTCTTAAGAGTAAACAGCACGTCAATATTGTTGAATATCAATTATTTGGGTGTATTTATGCAGAGTATTGAAGTACCAGCGCTTTGAACCCCTCCAAGAATGTTCGATAAAACCAACAAATTAGTATGCTAAAAATCGGCAATATTTTCAAGAAAGACGTATAATGCAAGAACATACCATCAATCCGATGCTTGAACCACTCGATGAGTCTTATTTCCTCCAACAGACAATTCGTATACATGAAATGTCTCAGAAGCATTCGACGTGATCACCAAGATAAAGAATTAAATCGAAAGCCTTTTAGGCTCTCACCTCTTAAACTGTTTGTAGCAATAGCTATGTCTACACTTCTAACTGACCGTGTTTGGGTAATGCTCTCGGAGGTGGCTAAGAGAGGCGTGTATCCATTGCATGCGTCGCGACTGGGTTTGTATAGGATCCCGATCGATCTCACTAGCAATGCAGAGATCATTCAGGTAGCAAATGAGATGAAAAAATTAGGATTTTCTGTAGATACTTATGCTGACAGGATATACATCACTTACAAATGGAATGAGGAGGAGTTCGATCAATTGGAACAACAGCGCCTGAAAGCAAATCTTTCGATTATGGTAGAGATCGTGACAGGAGAAGTTGTTGATATTATTTATCAGATTAAACCATTAGAGTATTTTGGTGATCATTACTGGATAAAGAACTACAGGACGAAGGCCGACCAGAACGCCAAGATGATCATAGATACCATTTTGCTCAACACCAAAATAGGCGACAAACTAATAGCTCACTACCAAAAAGCCAATAAACTATCTTTTGAGGACGCAGTAAAAAAATTACAAGATCTTTCTCCACTCGCAAAAAGCCCTAAGAATAGACTTGCTGGACCGCCTAGCACCGAGACTTTACCCCAGATCTCTGAATCCAAAGTACAGTCTGTTGCAGGCTCTGAACAGAAGCAGTTGGAGGCACCACCTTCTCCGCAAATGGGCGTGGCAGGCAGTGGCAATACGACCATTTCGCTGACAGGGGATGGAACAAGTTACTCCAAAGTTGAAGGTCCCATTGATGCTGATTTTAAATCAAAACGCAGTGTTGTTGGTACATTTCAAGGTATAAAGGTCTGGGGTGAAGTGGATGCTCCCGGACGATTAGGTATCTGGGGTTCAGAAGTCA
>JBOGPP010000264.1:0-4258 GCA_050748485.1 Nitrososphaeraceae archaeon
CTCGACTAGATAATTAGTATCTTTACATCGCTTACAATAAAGATACCAAATTACCTTCGAATTACCACTAGCAGAATCGTTATTGATTCCACGTTTACTATAGACGTGTTTATTCCTCATTAACTAAGATCTAAAGTCTGGATGTTCTGATCCGAATTTCTTAGCTTCATTTTCAGCAACTCTTTTCAATTGTTCTTGGATTGTACTAAAAACGTGTAAACTAAAGATATCTAGTTATTTTGATGTCGTAGCACTCTGACGAATATGATCTATTAACATCATAGACATATTTCTATAGTCCGCTAGCATCTGCTCATATACTTCACACTTACCATGCCAATATCCTACTTCTTCTTCGTCTACCATATATTTTTAAATAAAGAACTACTTGTAATTAAGTATGCCTAGACAGCAAAAAGATGATAATAATATCTGGTTAATTGGGGCTGGCATACTTGCAACAATCATTGGAGCTGCTGGTACTTTTATGTTAAGTAGTAATAGTAATAATAAAAAGGGTAATGGTCATAGTATGACATCATCGTCATCATCTCCACCTAGAAAACCATGTGGTTGTGGTATGAAGAAACATTAAATTGGATACTTGGTACAGTGGTTAACATATCGGCTTGTCGAGCCGATGACATAGGTTCGATTCCCGTAGTATCCGCATTTTGTGGCCTTAATGGTGTAATGGTTGCATAGTATCCTGTGGAGGTATTGGAGTGAGTCCGATTCTCACTTAAGGCCTTATCCCTTTGTGAGATTTGCATCCTTAATCTGTTTCTCTCTTAGAAAGAATGCTTCTACCTTTCTTTCGTCTATCTTAGCCTTCTTTAATTCAATTAGTCTTAGTCGTGTAGCTTCAGTAATAAATTCAGTTGGATTTCTATAACATGTATAACTGTTTATGCATTCCTTTATAGAGTCAATAAGATCACGACTTAAAGCGATCATAACCCTTTCTTTGGTGATACTCTCTACCATCTTGTATAACGTAAATAAGACACTCCTAGTTAATTCTTATTCCTTATTTCTTCATTATTGAGATGGCCCCGGATTATCTATTTTCCGGCTATTTTTTAAAAGTGTTTAGGAATAATATTATGTAATAATCTCTTATTAAGAGAAAAGTAAAACATAATTACTTACAAAGAATAACTACTGTTCTTCCACTGCTTCTAAAGCTCTTAAGCTGAAGGTCTTGGTTCCTCAATGTGAAAAAATAACGACAATATCATCTGGAGAAACAATGTATCTTGAGTTGACAAAGTCGTAGCTTTGTACTCTAATGGCATCCATTTCTACATACTCTCTCCATAGAAATTCAGCGATTTTGGCAACCAAGAAACTACTACCAATTCCTATAAAATAGATTTTTTTAAAATCAAGAGCAGATAATCTAGAAGGTAGCTGAATATCTAGTATCCTTTTCCATTCAAGAGGTTGATTGAGTATATTAGTTTCATAGAGAAAAGTCATGCGATTATTATAATTATTATATTGGTAGCATTAAAATAAACCTGACATATTATCGGTTGATGCCAAAAAAATAAGCGATGTTGTTGCTGATCTTGTTTTACCTAGTTGATATACCATTACATAGGCACGGGTTCTTAGAGAATTTTTTCTTGCCTTCTAAAATTACATCAAATATTTTCTTCCAATTTGTCACAAAGGCAAGAATCTAATTCTTTCATATTCAGCCAGAGAAATAGTGGTTAATACTAAGATTATCACAAAACTGAGATCTAACATTCTGCCATTTCATCAGAACCGTTCTCTCCATCCATTCCCTGGATTCCATTTGTGGCATCTCCTCCGTATCCGCCAGCTCCGCCAATTGCAGTACCGTCACAAATTGCTGCTGCATCTCCACCAGCTCCACCATCTCCTCCTAACGCATTACCTCCTGCTGCATCTCCACCAGCTCCTCCATCTCCACCGTCACCAGTGCAGCCGAAACCGCACGATGGATTAGAAGCTCCACCAGCTCCACCATCTCCACCTGTAACGTCTTCATTATTGCTTCTTAAGACCGTATTTACTTTCTCCGGTTGAGATATTACCTGGAAGTTGATTTGTTCGAAGCTTGATTGATATCTATCTTTTGTGACTTCAAGTTCTGTATCGTAAGTACCTAAATCTGATTTAGGTCCTACCTGCACAGTGAATATTGCACTTCCATTGTGATCTGTATTCATAGCTTGAGCTGTTTTTTCTTGCAATATCTCTTGATTTGAAGATATGCCTGCAGCTGCTACTGCGGCACCAGCTGAACTAGTTTCGAATGAAGTTAATGATGGGGGCTTGATATCTAGTGTCACAAATGCATTGGAGATAGGATTGCCAGAATTCTTATCCTTTACAGTTACTGTAAGATACGATTTTTCTCCTATCTCTACAGGATTCTTTGTAAATGAGTACTCTACCAAGAACTGGTTTGGTACTTCTGAATTATCATCACACCCTCCTACTATTCCTTCAAATAACGATGAAAACTTTCCTCCTGCAATATCATTTGTAACGCTACAGAAGCTATCGCCATCAGTTGCAATGCCTTCTTCGCCATCATAAGCAGCTGCACTGCCATCTCCAGAAGTGTCAATGTCTACTACAGCATTAATACTCGATGGTAAGGATATAAATAACAATAATAATAACAACGAGAAACCGGTTAATGTACAACTAGAAAATATTCTACTGTGGTTGACTGGTAAATTGTTTAAATACGGTGATTTCATTTTGTTTATGTTCATAATATTATTCATCTCACATCACATTTTAACTTACTATCATTAATGACTGGAAGCTATGCTAAAAAGCAAAAGATAGAGCGATTTGCTCCTTAGTCGTCATCATCATCACAGTCGTCATCATCATCATCGTCATCACAGTAATGATGACGATGATCGTCATCATCATCATCAGATGATGCCGCCGCTGCTGATGCTGATCCACCACTTGCTGCCGCTGCCGCTGAACTATCCCCTGCCGCTGCTGCTGCTGCCGCTGATCCACCACTAGCTGCTGCTGATGCAGCAGAAGATGCAAAAGCTTGTTCTAAGGATACGTTAACTCCTATCATTGCTGTAATTATTACTACAGCTAAAATTACGGGTACAGTTCTATACATTCAAAATATAGAAGTAATCCGAGATATATCAAATATACGAAAATAGGCATCATAATTATCTTCCACAATATTCGTATAGATTTATCTTTACTAATGTTAGCTAAAACTTAGAATAGAACATTAGATGGAATATTTCATGTAATTAGATAATACATCTTGATGCACATCACTAGTGATATTTGATTATATTCTAACTACGATAACCTACATGAACTAAGCATAAAACTTATTCAAGTACAAGAAAACTAGTACAAATTTTTAAATAGGTGGTATTAATTCAAAGATATACATTTTTTGGCAGTTTTTATTAAAAAAAGAATAACTATGAATGTTCATCTAGTCGTACTATGAGTGGATCTATATCATCTGCCAGTTATGGTTATCCCTTCAAATTAACAGTGCCAAGAAGCTACACATCCGTCATTTGTTAAAACTTCTAATAATTTGTCAGACTCCTAATCCAGATCGCTTCTCCCATATTCTCATAAAATAAATTGTCCGTAATTACGATTCTTGAATATTATTCATGATTATGAAAACTATATTTAATTCATGGGTTAGTCCTTTCTTTCATTTCTATTGCTCCAATTCCTGTTATTCAGTTTCAAAGGAAACTTTAGATGTCTTCTTTGAGAAATTTAATTTGCTTGACTCTAGAATGTTTACTTCCGCTAGTTAAGTTATAAATGCAATGAGCATTTTGCATTTGTAAATGTTACATTTTAATACCAACAAGAAGGATTACATAATAAAAAGATTCTATAATAATAGTTTTATAATAAACAGATACTATATTCTATACTCGATATTGAATTGGTACATAAAACCGCATTGCAGATTGATAAGCGAATTTAGAAGCTAGATGTATTGTTGGAAGTCGTACAAGTAAAGAGTGCAATGATATGTCAGCGTACTTCTATAAGTATTTCAGTTTGGGAAACTTGGTATGATGGCTCATTTACTTTTTCAAGGTTATACTTAGACAGATTTAGTCCTACTAGGTAGGAATCCCAATTTTCGGACGGAGATAGTAACGAATCACGCTTTACTTTCAACAACATCATCGTAGAGTCCATTGAAATTTCGAGAAATGACAATAATTCTTCCTTCGTTTCCAACTTG
>JBOGPP010000265.1:0-5809 GCA_050748485.1 Nitrososphaeraceae archaeon
GTTGAATTTTGCTCACATTGCCCCTTATAATACAGCATCGAGTAATCACATGAGTATGCCATATCGGTGGAAAGGATTTCACGAAAAGTAACACAACTTCTTATAAGATCGCTGTGTGTCCTCTGATCGGATGTGTTGCCAATGTAGACGCTCTCAGTTCTGAGCTCAGTAGAAGCTGATTTCGAGCTGGTGTTTAAGGTATCAATGCTACTAATGTTGATACCCGTTACGTTATTTACTACAAATGTCGTGAGTAAGATGGTACCTACTAAATGAACTATCAATAAGCCGCTTACTTTAAGGGATATTCTCAAATTAATTACAATGTGTCTTGTAGATCTTATATACGCTTCCTACATATTCCTCTGTAGAAATTCTATCTTCTTTTTGGATTGTCTAATGTGATTTGCGAACTCAAAAAAACTCGATACCCAAAATAAAGCGAATAGTACTGTCACATGTTCGATCGATAAACAAGTATTTCCCGCGTTTGTTTAGTGCTACCACTATTGATCTATTGAATCTATTAATGGTAAGTCTTCTTCCGCACTAAGGACAAGTTATGCCTATATTAGATGAAAATTATCCATTAGTAATCAAGTCCTGCGCTCTCTAATAGGTGCGGCTAAATGTCATTAACTGTAAACACTGTAAACACGTATTTCATTTCTAGTTGTTCCCTGTCCTCCTATTGGTGTAACCGGTTTAACTTGGAGTCTATTTCTTTGAGTAATGAAAATATTGTTGGATAAAAAACAAGTAATTCATGAACTACACTACAATTCATGAACCTACTTTGTATTCACAGTACCTTCACCTGATTGTCTGATCATCTGCACTCAATATGATCAGTCGTGGGTTGTCTAATATACAGTGGTTGGCTCCCCGAGGGTTTTCCAAACCACCAATCATTTGCAGTGTATACAGCATCGACTTCGCAGCCAGATACAGAGCCGGATCCGCGATTGACTTGAGCTGCCATTAAATTCCCATCAAAATTTGCATGCCCCAACCCGAGAACATGTCCGATCTCATGTCTTGCTATTTGCTCTAATTGGTTGCCACTAAATGCAAATCCAAATGCGCCCTTTGAAATCTGAACGTAGGATTTTGTTACGAATCCATAGTAATCATAATAGTTATTTGTAATTCCAGCTTTTTCATTCTGGCCTGCTCGAAAATATATTTCTACATCAGCACTTCGCCTTGTTGGTGTTTCAGTGAATCTCAACCCTTCTAGCTTCGAATCCCATTCTTCAATCGCCTTAGTAACCGCTTCAATTGAAGGTCTATCAACCACATCTCTATTATCGTTAGCATCTTCATCTCTCAAATGATCTCCAATGAAGTATGTCAATTCTCCATCGGCAAGTTCTTCTCCCCATGAACAACATACCAGAATAATGTCTTTCCCAGAATACCCCTCAAATTCTGCTCTGTTCTGGGCATTTTCATAGAATGGTAGTTGATCTGTTATTCTATCCAATCCATTAAATAATGGGAAGGATCCAGACAGCATCGTGGCCAAGTGAGCTGTCGTCAGAACTGCGAATATTGTAAACGCGATTCCAACATAAATGTAATTTCTTCTATTCCGCCCTTCACTGACATTACGTAGATTCTCATCTTTATCATAGCCGTTATTTCTGTCACCAGCTAATGCCATAGAATGTCATATTCCTTAGGTCTACCTAATGACTCTGCCTGAAAACGTTATCCTGAGTAATTTCGCATTACAATACTCAATCGACATTGTCATATGTTAATTAGCAATAATCGCCTATAATCGCTTCGAATACATTGTATTGCATTTTCCAAGAAGAAATATGATAAGTGATCTCATCCATTTTATCTGACTCAAACACCTCTATAATGCGGGACTCCTCGTTAGCTTATGCCGCAAGCTCACTAGCTCAATCCAGAATCAAATAAATGGGGAAATCTGAAAAAAGGATTGCCACACTTTGAAACGATTTCACAGCCACAGAACGAAGACCGAATATATCGCGGATATACTCATAGCGGCTCTGGAAGGTGAGCAAAAAACTAGGATCATGTATCGAGTCTACACATCGTACAAGTAGCTAAAACAAATCCTTGAAGAACTGCAGCGAGCAGAATTGTTGATGTATAATCCATACAGTAAAACATACCATACTACAAATAAAGGGAGGCGTTTTTTGGAATTGTACCGTGAGCTTTCAAAAAGTGGAATCTATGATAAATAGCTAAGCGAGATTCTATTCTATTTTTGATGGTCCACACTAACACACTGTCAATGTCAAATACGTGATCAGTTTTCTCCTAATAGCTGGCTCAACCTCGCGCGGGTCGTGGATTACAGTGGATAATGAACATATTTACCTTCAATTGGCAGAATTTCCGTAATTTCTTAACTAAAAATAATACAGCTCATGCTGGTATAAACAGAGTAAATAACAGTAATAAATATGCAAAATCACCAGGGTCAAGTTGAATTCCAACAACAATTATTCCAAATACTTTAATAAACACTGATGGAATAGCTAATGCCAATATCAACAGCTCAAAATATGTGTTCATGAGTGCAGAAATTGGTGTCGTGGTTGCCGGTGACCTTGTTAGATTTTGAATTCTCAGTCCAAAGATAAATGATGATGTACCTATCACCAAAGAGGCTATAGTTAATGTATTTTAAGTAATCGCAGGGATAAGTGTGATCGGTGTCTTATTGTCCAGAGTTGGTGATCCTTGTGCAGATACGAACGAAGTAAACAAACTGCTTGTAATTAAAACATACAGTGATAGAAGACAGGTAGCAATAATGGAATTCGTTGGTATCTTTTAACCTACCCATACCACTAAGCATTGCTTCCTTGATGATCACAAATGAATTATCTCGTAGAAAGACTAGCGATAGAGAGCATATAACATTTTCAAGTCTAAAAAGTATCAGACGAAAGTGTCGAAAGGATTGACACCCGTTTGTTGTCGCTAACTTCAAGATACTGGAGTACGGAGGTCTCATGAGGAGTGACACGATGCCCAATCAACTGATCCTCGCTCAGATACTCTGTTTAGATTAAGTCTTAACCAAGATCTGAAATCCTCACCCGGTGAAATTTAGCCTGTCATAACAACGATGGTCTAGAATTGTTTGAAAACCTGCTACCTATGGATTTTGGAGTGTAGAAACAAATCACTGTAGAAGAGAATACGAAGATATTCTATCTTTTGAGCCAAGGTTGAAACACTCCTCGTGAGGGGTATGAGCTAAACTAGTGAATTTGAGCATGCTATGGTAGCATGTTTTGTTACACTCAAATCACTAGTGACTTATCTTTTTGCAGTGGGAAAAGTAAGTTAAATTAAAGTAAAATACTGAAAAGAGATACTATTGTGGAGTACTGTGGCAGTAGTTCAGAAACATGAGAAGAATCGTCATAGGGAACCGCATAGGGGTGAATATGAGATTATCAATGAAATCCTTAAGACCGTTTTTTCCTTTAATATCAACTCCAGTCCAAATCGCAGAAGATGTAAACCAGTAGACGTCGTGTATGGTTGCTGTATAACATGGCATCAGTTTCAGGCATACCGAAACCTTTTGCTAAAATTGCATATGTTAAATTCATTGGAAACACATGGGCATCAGTGTTACGAAATCACAGAACGAGGTCTTGAATATCTGCGGGTATTCTCTGAATTACAGGCGGAGATGAACTCGTTGGTTGATTTCATTCAATAAACATCTAAATAATTTAAAGACTCAATGTTCTTATTATGTCAATTTCAGCAGCAGAAGATAGGGAGAGTGGACTTGAAATTCAAGCTCCATGGACTAACAAGAACAGGCATGATAATTCCCGCATGATGAGTCAGCTAACGCACGACATTGATAGATAAATGGGCATTGATACGTTCCAGAATAAGCTAGAAGAATAAGTTTAGGATTTAGAAGAGTGAATCGTATTGTTTGAACCATCCTAAAAAAACTGAGGTGTCTTGAAAAGTTTGAGTAAATATAACATTGACTCCGACGGCAATAACAATCTCACTGGAAGACGCCCTAATAAAAATAACAGTAATGGTGGTATCAGGCATGAATTCCAAGGCGTTAATCCCAGAGTGCTGGATTCTTGTCCTGGGGTTAGCGATACTTCTGTCGGGAGTATTCTTATTGACTCTGCGTTTCGCCTTATTCAGTCTGATGCTAATAATAATTGAGGTCGCCCTTTCAACATATTGGTTATTTGGTGCAGTAAGATCAGGAGAACGAGATCGACAATTCCTTGAAGATGATTTAATTTTTTCAAAGCCGAGAACAGAAGCAAAAACGAACTGTACTTGCTCAATTTGTAAACACATAGAATCTAAAACGTGTATTGAGAAAAAATATGCATGTTGCGTCTTAATGAGAAACAAGCAAATTATTGGTCATTTTAACAAGCGCCATCAATAGTCATTCTGCCGGAATCAAAAACTTTTGAAAGGAACGACACTTTTATGTGCTAGTTTAGTCTAATCAACGTGCTACAGGCTCTTCTTCATTTTCTAGAATCTCGCAGTTAGCCACAGCGAAATCTCCCTCCATCGGATTGAAATCATCTACGCTGTCTCGCCCCTCACCACAATCAAAATAATCAGCTCCTTCACTTCCAGAAAGAACATCATCTCCTTCGCCACCATAAATCGAATCAATACCAAGGCCTCCTTGAATGTAGTCGCCACCATTGTACCCAAAAATTGCATCGCTTCCTGGACCCCCGCCCAGGTGGTCACTATAATTAGACCCTCGGATTTCATCGTTACCAAGGTCGCCATACATAAACCCATTGCTATTGACATTAGGTCCAACTTGAGTACTGTTTTCGCCCATGAGAGCCATTTGATTTCGAATAGAGTCTTCAGTCATTGCGCTGCTCAAAAGATCATCATACTGAGTTCCACGTGTGAGCGCAAACGCAGCCTGGTCTCTACTAAATGAGCTAATCTGCAATACCGCAAACAAAGCCAGAATACTAACCCCGACCCCAAGAACTGACAATAATTTCAAGGTCATTGAACTACGACATGTAATCTTTCTATCCATCAATAAATGGGATACTACTTTTACTTCTATTAGATGAAGAATATTCTTTATCACTTAAGACTCTTTAAGAATAATCTGCATCATAGAATGCAGGGAAGCGAATTTACCAGAGGACTGTGAATGCTATTCCAAACTAGTAGGATCCATCCTAGTTCATGGCCACCACAGCTATTACTACCCATTCCCAATATTGACAATGGCTAAATAAATGATGTAAGAGGAGACACTTCCAAAGGTATTGTTTGAATATTTGCTGTATTTTAATAATATATCTACGTTCATCAAGCAAAAAATTCCATTTCATCGCTAAGAAAATTTGCAAATCTTCTGCATGAGTCAACTTCAACATTATTGGCTAAATTTGGCTAGTAATATTGAGGTTAGAATATAGGGAATGATCAGATTCTACTGTGTGTATCGCAAGAAAAGAACTTGTGTCTAATATCATGTGTTTCTATCCCCGTGTTTAGTTGGAAAACCGTTGGAAGTTAAACTGGACCTAAGTAAACTAGATCGTGAAGTCTAAATACTGACAGACTTTTATATATATGAAGTTTGTTGACGATGTTTGTTTATCTCATAACCCCTGGCAGCTCTTTCATGGTGCTTATACTTCTCTTTGACACTTTTTTTAGAAGGTGGTGATGATGTGGTATTTGGAGAGCCAACGGTAGCGTCATCCGATTTTCAATTAGACAAGATTGTGGACGGTTTATCCAGACCTACAGGTTTAACTTT
>JBOGPP010000266.1:0-3786 GCA_050748485.1 Nitrososphaeraceae archaeon
CCGAAGATAGGTCCCACCGGTGAAACAGGTCGTAAGAATAGGCTACCGTTAATTAGATTGACATCAAATTTCAAATCTGCCTGAGCTTCTATAGGAGGATAGATCGCTTCTCTAGTTGTACCCACAAGAATAGAAAGATCTGTCTTCTCCCTAAGAAACGACAGCACGTTCGTATGATTTTGCCTGAGCTCATCATCAAGTGATTTCAAATATTCATAATTGAAGATACTTAACATCAAGGATTCCGGATATCTTTTTCGGGCCATTTCTATACTCCTCTCGATGAAGCTATACTGAGAGTTCTTTACAAGAGAATATTGGGTAGGATCAATATGCTGCTCGATTTCTGAGTCTTTGATGTCAGACCACAATGGTCTGAAAATGTTATTGTCCGGGAAATATCCTAAATAGGATTTAAGAATCGCCATAATCGTCTCCGGGATAGCATGGCTAATTGGTTGGATAAGGACTGGATTATTTCTTTTTATGAAATTGGATATTGTTCTTGCAAGAAAGGTTGTTATCGCAGTCATGTGGATACTGGGATCAAATCTGAATACCACAATTCCCTTTCTGGGAAACCCTCCTTCTATTACTGCATCCAATTCGGGATATCCTGATCGAATTCGTCCAGGACCTCTGAAAGAGTAAGACTTCAGCGAATAATCTTTTCGCCGAGGTATGTCGTCTTGTAAAACTAGCTTGTTAAGAACATATTGAGAAGGCTTGTAAGTTTGAAAGCTGGTAAAGATGCTATTATTGAGCGAAAAATTAAAAATCTGGTTTAATATTTTCACTCCTCTTAACTTGATCATTCTTATTTGTCGCAATCTGTATGAATCGTATGTAGATTGATCTAATTCCACGATACCATCAACTAAAAAGTCAAGTGTGCTGTACGAGGTATCCTCGCTTATGAAGATCAGTTTAGCACCCGCCCTTTCACGCCATGTTTGCAGGACTCGTTCATTATTTAGCCTAGCCTCCCTATCCATAAATGAGGCTATAGCATCCCAGCTATCGATAATTATTATGGGAGCCTTGACATCCATCAGCTCGTTGGTTATACGCTCAAATAGTGATTCAGGTTCATCAAGGCGTGCGTCTTCGAACATGGACATTTTGTACACCTGCTCTTCTTGGTTAGAGGTGGGTTGGGGTTTTATTGTTTGAACAAAATGTTCCAACCATGGATAGTATGTAAAGAGCTGTCTAGGCGATACTCTTGTTGAAATATAGAAAAAATTGCTTGCTTGACCTAAGGTTTTGAGAATAGTCAATGAGAGAGTTGTCTTGCCTGTACCAGCCTTTCCCTTGATAAGAAGAGCATAGGTATCGCGTCTAACAAAGCGCTCTAATTCATCGGGGATTCGGTTTGATCTGGGGACAAAACTATGCCTAAGAGGTTCATTCATCGGGTATTAGGGAATAAGTAAGTCATGCTACTACAAAAACCATTTCAGCTACTATGGTCCCATGATGTGTACAAGGGTACACCGTCTAATTTTTCTTCTTCAAATAAGAATAGCTTTATGGTCACGTTCGGCTACCAAGGATCCAATCCTCTTTGGAATGAAATCGCATCAATTAGACCTTCGGCATAACCTACACTCAACACTGCTAGTTCATTTTTTCCCTGATTTAGAAATTTCTCTGCATCTTGAACATAGTATTCCGCATTGTCGAGTACGGCGTTGATTCCTTTGTATTGTGTTGAATCTGTAGGCAGTCGCTTTCTGAGCTCATTTATTGTCTTCTTAACGGAAGGAACGTACTTTTCAACCATTCTTGTAGAAATCCTCGTAACACGCGAAGAGTTTTCAGTTGGCTCATTTAATATAGAAGTTATATTTGAAATCGCTTCCTCTTCTACGAAATGTAGTCGTCCAGGCACTATTAAGGAATGAGGGCCAGTTCCGTAATTTGTTCCCAGAAGGGATCGCGTCTGACCTGAAATGATCTTTTTGTCTGCTCTTCCAATTCTTGACGCAACAATTACGTAGGTCTCCTCCGTGAATGCCCGACTCCTTTGATCCTTTTCGACGTCCAACAACATCTTCATCGCATCATTAGGATCCAGAAAGAAAGGGGAAATGTTATCCTTTGTTTCGTTATATTCGGTCAATATTAGGGTATGATTTCCCAATAATAAATTATCAAACAATGTGTTGTAAACACTAATAGCTGACTGAGGTTCAGACATTATAGTCGAAGTCCTGCCAAACTTGTAAATCTGTAGCCCGCTCTCCCCGATCAGAGATGTGATCCCGGATGCAGAATGAATCACCTCAACCTTAATGCTTCTCTTTGTAGCTCGTAAGAATAATTCAATGTAAGTAGTAGCAATTAGAGGGTCTCCATACACTATAATAGCTACTTCATTATTGCTGGCTTGCTCAAGGATATCACGACCATCTTCTACAAATAGTCTTCCTACAACGTTCACAACATTATCATCATGCTTGCAGTGGAGTCTCAATTCCCTCAATTCACTTTCAGACAAATATCCTGTGAATCTCTCTATATAGATGAGGTTGCAGGTTTCTAGGATTGCTCTACCTTTCATACTCATCCCACCAAGGCCTTCTATCCCTAATCCGATTAACCATAACATTGTATTTTATACTTCACCGCGTAATATCATGTTCCATAATGCAAATCTTTCTTCAGATGATGTATCCTAGAGATGTGGAATAATGCCCTGGTATAAATTTCGATGCTCGATATATATTCTTGGATCTTTATTCTTTCATTCGCAGTATGGGATGAGTGAGGATCGCCCGGTCCGTATGTCACAGCGGGCATATTGAGGGCATTTCCTAGAATGTTCATATCTCCAGTACCGGTCTTGCGTATTAGTGCCGGTCTTACCTTGCATATGTCCATGATCGATAAGGAAAGTGCCCGCACCAGCACCGATCTAAATTCAGCTTCAAATGGCTCCGTCCGATCTTCGGTCCTGTATTTTATAACGCTCCCATTAGATTTGGAAACCCTTCTTATCACAGAATCTAATCTCGCCAGAATTTCATCACAAGTGGTTCTAACAGGTATTCTGATGTCTATTGTAGCTTTGCATCGCTGCGGAGTGACATTGTGACTAGATCCACCCTCTATTTCTGTGATCGCGCAGGTCACGGAATCAGACCCACCCGTTAGAGATTCCCTTCCGCATAATTCAGCCCTTAACTCATTCCACAGAGCGGAAATCTCCTCAATAGAATTCCTTGCCAGCCAAGGTGCACTTGCATGAGCGCTGTTCTTTACATCGTATACAAGTCTTACCGCTAACCTCCCTTTATATGCAATAGTAATCTTGTCAATACCGCTGGGTTCACCGAAAATTGCATAATTCACGTTCAGGTTTCTAGAAACTAGATGCTTTATCCCTGTTGCATTTCCTTCTTCATCGACCACCGCAGCAAAGATTATCGTTCCACGCTGTTTAGGAAACTCCGACGCTGCGAGTAACATCGAGATTAGTGGTGCTTTCGCATCAGATGCTCCTCGACCATAGATATATCCATCTTGTATTCTGACTGGGATACTTCCAGGAACGGTGTCCATGTGACCGCAAAGGAGGATCCTTGGTTCTCCATTACCCTTGGTAGCAATCATGTTTCCGACACTGTCTATATATGCTTCTTCAAATCCTAACTCATCAATGCATTTTTCCTTAAGCGAAATAGCAAGTGAGGACTCGGACCTGGATGGTGTATACTTTTCAAGAGAACCTTTTAGAAATTCTACCGCATAACCGTAAGACACCAATTCTATCGATTTCTT
>JBOGPP010000267.1:0-50573 GCA_050748485.1 Nitrososphaeraceae archaeon
ACCACCTATGACTAAAAACGAGATCGCTAAATTTTTGGATTTCGATACCACTGAATTTATGCAACCATCATCTTTAGTAACATATATTTCTTCTAATACTCTGCCGAATTGGTGCATAACTATTCAACCATACATAGCAATTCCAATAGTAGATTCCTAGCTACATTTACTTCGCTAATTTCAAAATTATATAGCAAACGGCCCTTCAAATAGAACAAGACTTAGCTAGAAAGTTAACAGGGCAATTCAATTCAGCTGAGCCACAATTCCTCTTTGATCCAATGTTAACGTGACGTCCCCAAACTGGCCTTCTCAAAAAATCAGTTTCCAAGGAACAAATGCACTAGATGAACACAATTTATGATAAATATTTGAACCTCAGATTCTTTTCGTTCATAATTTCAATCTGTGAATTCCGATTCAACATGCAATTCAAATTGCAATTGTCTACTTCAGAAAGCCTCTGAGACTTTTCATGTGAATTAATGTCTCATATTCATAAGATTGATGATGCATAATTTACAGAAGAGGCAACATGATGCTACCTGATATAGGGAGGAGGATAAACGCTGGACCGGAAGACTTTATTGAGGTAGACTTCGAAGCTGGCTTACGATCTTCTAACGTTCCTAAGAAATGAAGATACTTAAGTTCCGTTAGGCGCGCTACCGTGTGGTAATGGTTAAAAGTTGACGAGGCTTAATTCAAGTATGTCATATCTTGAACCCAGTAGCAAGATTGTCGTTGCCGAAATTAGTTTAGTTCCCCTCGTGAAAGGTAAAGTAAGCATGAGTGATGAGATCGCTATAGCGTTTCTGGCTATTAAGAAGTCAAAAGGGTTGAAAGTTACGCTTACTGGCATGGGAACACAAGTAGAGTCATCAAATTTGAAGAATATTTTAACCGCCGTCGAGGCTGCACATGATGCAGTAGAAAAGGTTGGCGCCTATCGCATTATCACCACAATTAGGATAGATCAACGAATGGACAAAATGCATACATTGAAAGATAGAGTCCAAAATGTGAAAAGTAAATTATATGGACATTAGCTTACATCCTATGATAGTTCCGAAAAACCCATAAGTATTGCTCTACCGATAAACTTTTGAGTTTGCACTTATTTTAACCTGTAATGGCCGAGAAAAAGCCATGGTTTTTCTGTTGAATCGAACAGGCTCCCGAAAAGTAATCTGTATATTTTGGTAGCAGTTGCTAATCATTTGTTAATATACTCTCTATATTTTCCACAAATAATTGGGTAGAATAACTATCGTTAGTCCCTTCTCTTCTAGCGTAGTGTTTGGCCCTCAACATAAAAAGTTGATATTCCCTCTCCAATCTCTGTTTCACCCGCGTAAAGTGGATTCTGTTCTCATGAATTTTTGAAGCTTGGAGGTAGGCAAATGATGTCAATATAACTATCGCTGCGATCGCAGATGCAAGAGTCACCATTGGGTTGTTAACATTCTGGTTATTCAGACCCAAAGCTAGCGCATTTAGAATTGCCACAAACAAAGCAGATGATATTATTATAACCTTCCAGATGTTGAATTTCATTAAATTTGATCTGGCCTTATTTTGATACCAGTACAAAGTAGGAATGAACCGTCTTTCTATATACTCTGAAAGCGTCGGTGATAGCGGGATAGTACCGTTATTCGAAGTGGAGCTTTCGTAGTAGTGAAAAGTTTCGGGCCCTCCAGATCGAGAACCTTGCAACAATTTTTCCTGAGATTGATTGCTCCTATCTTGTCGCCTTCTCAAATCAACTGCCATCTCCAACGGTATTTTCAGGTATTCCGCAACAGAATTGAGTCCCATATTTTTTACTATCTCTTCACTTCCGCTTCACTTTTAACATTCGTTTGTTAAATAAAATCTCCAAAGTGCACAACAATAGTTATTCCATGATATAGTCAAATACAAACATATGTTTCACTTCTTATCCTGAAGATATCAGTATTCTCAAGGCGATGAAAAAATTTATCCTCTCAAACCATTTGTTGTTTCCAGACCAGTGTCACGCTGTAAGTAGTTTGTTGCCTTTACTATGTACCCAACCATATTTAATAAACAGGTATTCTAAGTTAGTTACAGTATTGCGATCCAAAAGATGTAGATTAGGCCTAAATATCCGTGCTTGCCTATACTGCGAGAAACTCTATAAACAATGTAAGGCGGCAGCAACAGAAATTCAGATTTAATGCGTGCCGCGACACATGAAGACGTCAGATCAGTGTATTAGAAGAATTGTAGCCGTATCGAGATATGCTAACTCTCAGTATTCCTTCAACTATTGGCGGCTGGCAGAACTATTTCCAGATAAACATTCGTGGGCATTTGAGAGATGTTGTCAAATGAAACTCTAAAATATGCAAACATATCGGTGAAACGATAGTCACAATTAATCTCATTTTGATACATATAACCTTTCGTGTTATGTTTCAAAAATTGCGGTTTAGTGTTCAACGTTGCCGACTAAATAACATTAAGAATACTCCTATATTGGGGGACTGACCTCCTATCCAAAGATCTTTCTGCATAGAATAATTTGACAAAAGATTCAATCTTTTTAATCTTGAATGGGTATATAGTAATGTGCGAGTATGCAAGTACACAAAATTCTATGGCAAAAAACGAGGACGGGATCCTAGCGTCGCATCCATTGCGAGACGAAAACCTTTTCCCAGATAAAGAAGACATAGACGAAGTCGACAGAAACAATTATCCATCTGATTTAAAGGTGAGTTGGGACTCGATATCTGAGTTAGGAATTCTAGCGAAGACGGGTGATGGCATGTCATGCGGTAAAGTCATATGTACTTACAAGGATAACATAGTAGTCATAGACTTCGGTAGATTCAGATTACTTAATGAGTACATAATTCCTATTTCGAGAATAAAAGGGTATGATGGAAAGTACATTTACCTCAGTGTTCCTAACGAAACAAAACTCTTGCCCTATTTGTATTAATACGACGACCAGTTACTTCAGATCGACCATTTCTCGTTGGGAGAACTAAGAAATGTAAGCTGAGTGCAAAGGTTTGATACCTTTACCAATTTTCACTAATTTGACTAGAGGATTCCTGCTAGAGAGAACCTGGTTTTAGTCAAATTACCTAAAATAATTGACCGATTCTTTGTTCAAAAGACGAGAGAATAATAATTATTACCTACCTCCAAGATCGACATCACTAGTGCAAAATCAGAAATTATTCACTTGATCGTGAATCCGGTCTAACTCTGCCAGTATTGCAAATCCTAGATACCAACGTGAGTGGAGCATCTTCATTATTTCTCTTATTTTTCCTGAATCACTGAAGATAAAAGCATAACATTACAAAGTACAAATGTAGTTGCCCTGAAGAGACTCAAGGTCGATAGGGGAATGGTTAAATTTCAACCTTTGATCATTGCTTTGTGAGACTCTATTGAAACGCGATCATGACAAATTAGAAGGGAAAATAGTACTTATTACCGGCGCTTCCCGTGGTATCGGTAAACAAACAGCAATAGATTTTGCATCGAAGGGAGTGGGGGTAGTTATCCTTGTCGCGCGAACGCAATCTAAGCTTGTTGAATTGGAGAGTATCATCAGGGGGGGCACAGAATTTCGGCAAGTCAACGTTGTTTCTTATCGGTGTGATGTGTCAAATAAAAGGGAAGTAGGAGAGCTGGCCCAAAAAGTCATTGATAGGTTCGGGTATATTGATATTTTAATAAACAACGCAGGCGTAGGAATCTACGGCAGTTTAGAAAATCAAACTGCAGAAGATTTAGAATTAGTTATGCGAACTAACTTCCTAGGAACTGCATATTGTACCAAAGCGTTTCTTGAATCAATGCTGAAAAGACGGTCTGGTCACATAGTAAATGTAGCTTCCGTAGCTGGAAGTTTTGGAGTTGCAGGAATGGCCTGTTATTCTGCTTCAAAGTATGCGATATTGGGATTTTCCGAGTCCTTGTATCATGAACTACATGGCACAGGGGTTGAGATCACGGTTGTGAGTCCAATCGGCGTAAAAACCGAGTTTTTCAATCATGTCTCATTTGGTCGGAAGAAACCAAATTATTCTGGTTTTTTCTTGGAACCGCAGACCGTTTCTAAAACAATCCTCAAAGCATCTTGCTCCAGCCGCCTTGAGATAATGGTTCCTTTTTATATCCGTGCGGGAGTGTGGCTCAAACAGACTTTCCCATACTTTTTAAACCCTCTTGTAGGTTGGCTGTTTAGGCGGCAATTAAACAAAACAAAAAGCGCTTCAAATGATATGAGCAGATAGCGCGATGAAGAATCATCCTTCAAGCTTGGGCTTAATCTCTCCCAAAGGACAGTGACTTAACAAGATAGAGCCCAGGGAATCCTAAGGGTGAACTGCAGGAATAGAAATGTCGTATGAGCGAACTATTGAGTATCAGACATTAGTCTCCTGAGCTGTTGTTCCAAAATGTGGGATAAATCAATTCCTTTTGCTTGCGCCTTTCGTAGGATCTCAGAGTCAATATTCAATGTAACTTCTTTGACGGTCGCTTGAAAAACCACCGGTTCGGGATCTGAAAAACGATCGTTTTCGGGGAGATTATATTTTGCACCGTGTAATTGCTCTGTTTCAACTGATCCCTTCTTAGAATTTTCAGGTTCTGTTTTTTCGGCAGTGAATGATTGATCCATTTTTTCCAGTTCGCTCTCAGGCTGTTGTTGTTCTGGCTTAATCATGTTCTCTACATCGCTTACACCTTTCTCTACCTGCTTTTTCTTCTTCTTGAAAAAAGATCCAAATACCACTTTTTATCCTCTACCTCTATTCCTTCATAAAGAAATACATCATATTTAAGTAAATTGCGAAATTTAGGTAGTTAAAAAATAACGATCATGTGAACTAGGATAATACTTGCTGTTGTTATTATTTTTTATTTTACGTCAATCTTCAGGACCTTGAAATACGGCAAAGTAGCGAGAATTATCTTGCTTCTCTTCTCGCGCTGTCAATTATTTTTGAATGATCCGCGTCCACTTCAGTGGTTATATAAAGAATGTGTTCTTCATCCAATGGCATCGTTATTCTTTTGATCTTCTCGTATTCGGCCAAAACGTATTTACCCTTACCTATCTTGGACTGAAGAGTGCTCCTTGTCTTCCAAGCGTTGACAGCCAGTTCCAAGGATTTTTTACTTTCTTCCGGTGACAGCAAATTCTCGACTCCCGCTCGATGATCGGAGTGCATTATTTTTCCTGTCAAGTCGCATATAGTGACCAACCTAATTCTAGGATCCAGTTTCATTATTCTTTCGTGAATAGATTTATAATCCATTATCCAATGGTGCAAAGTTGCATCTAATAAGACTTCTTAACTATGTATGCCTGCGCTTTAGATTTGGTTGAACACTTTGAATTCTTGGATGTTTTTCTCCAATTACTCTGCCCCAAGCAATCCCAGCAGGTCAAATTCTTCTGCCTCTGATGCTGCAGATGCAGTTCTCTTAAGTTGTGCAATCGAGATCAAATGACCATCAGGATCCTCAATTATTGCATGCTTGCCAAAGGGTTCGTCTCTGGGCTCCTTGAAGAATCGAATGTTATTCTCCTTCAGAAATTGAACCGTTGAGTCAATATCGCTCACCATGAAGCCTACCAGGGTTCCAGTTCCCAACTTTGTGTCCTTGCTGCTCGCACTGTCACCACCCTTGCCCCTCTTTATTGCGTGCAAGGATAAGGTCGTGTCCCGGTTAAAAAATTCAACCCAATCCGGAGATTGCGTTTTTGTCTTTACTGGCAACCCGAGCAATTCCTTATAGAATTTCACTGATCTCTCCATATCCGAAACCAGAAGTATCACGGTTCCAACTTTAGTAAATAGCATTAATTCACCTAAGCCCCCCTTATTTTCCCTTAAATTCAACTGAGTTATAATTTTATCCTTTAGGGTCACTCCAATTACGAGGTTTCGACTAATATTCCTGGTTTTTTTTGTTGCGGTCATCAGCCATTAACAGAAAGTGAAAAATAAACTTGTTCTAGGATAACACAGGATATTAATAATAGTTTCAACAATTAACTTAGGCATAAATTTCACGCAGGCTTATCTTATTCTACAGTACGAAATTAGACTCAAGTATAAAGAGGAGTTCTACACATGATTAGAGTTAATTCGATGCCATTCAGTGATGGCGCTAAGAGAGAACTAAAAATAAAGACTGATTATCGCAGTTTTGCTGTATTGATTCGATCGCACGGGATTATGAAGAATTTCCGTCATATCAAGTACGGTCCTGAAAATTTTCATTGCAATGGGCTCAACACTGAAAGCCTTAACATTTCTGGTTTCCCCTACCCTCATCTAGAACCAGCTAGGATTCATTAACATCTTCACTGTATATTGGTCGATTATTCTGTTTGTTATTTTAGTTTTGTACCTTGGATTTCTAGGCTTTCCTCTAAATTCACATCAAGGAAAGCTTAACCTGCTCCACTCAAGAAATAACCCATTCTGCCTTGCACATGGCGCATGTTTTTCCCATACAATTTCTAATAGCTCATTGCGGTACTTTTTTGAACTGTGAGGGTCCCATATTCATCTACAAGGGGTGGGTACAAGTCATCGAAGCTCAATGGCCTCCTAGCAATTACTAGGGTACCATTGTGAAATAAACAGCTTTTCATCTCAACAGAGTCTTTGTTCAGTCTAGCCAAAGTATTAGTCAATTAAAAATTGATTGGTGAGACTATTACCACATTTGCAATGTATAGCTGTCAAACTAATTAACTGAGCAGCTTGGGTGAAACTTTTTTGGACGTGAGGTGCATGCAGAGTGATCGTCTTATTTATAATAAAATTCTGGCAATACCGGCGAGAATGTTTCATTTTCATGAGCGCCTTGGACATTTAGCAGCATTTTTTGCGCTCTTTTTCATCAGTTCAGTTTTCATAGATCCTAATCTAGGGATGGCTCAAAATAACCAAGAGCAAAATTATCAATATCAGACACCTCTTTTTGAATCTCTAGACGATAGGGAGGTTGGTAAAGCTAATCTGCAGAGTGAGGAATCAGCTATGATCCTTCAAAACGCTACCATAGCGCAACCACCTTCCGCATCATCAGATGCCCAAAAGGTGTTAGCTGAGAAAGTTGTTGGTACAAGTAACTCCACCCAGGCATTTGATGATTCCAAAAATACTGAATCTTTCGAACCTTCTGTCAGTTCCGATTCTATTATGCTTGACGATGTCCTGTTCAAACATTATAGAAACGATGTAAATGGCATTACATTGCATTATGTGATGGGCGGAAAAGGAGATGCAGTAGTGTTGTTGCATGGTTGGCCCCAAACATGGTACGAATGGAGAGATGTGATGCCGATCCTAGCAATGAATAACTATACTGTAATAGTACCCGATTTGAGAGGCCTGGGCGACAGTTCAAAACCCGCAACCGGATTTGATGGAAACACAACGGCTTCTGACATTTATCAGTTAGTATCTGATTTAGGTTTTAACACTACTCACCTAATAGGTCATGACATAGGAGCTCAAACAGGTTATTCGTATGCGACAGCCCATCCAAACAATGTAAGCAAACTTGTTGTGATAGATTATGTCTTCCCCGGCTTACTTTCCAACGTTTCGTTTGCTGAACCTTGGTGGTTTTCATTCCATAGAGTATTGGACCTGCCAGAAGCCCTCGTCGCTGGCAATGAACGCGGGTATTTGTCATGGTTCTACCGGCAATTGGCGTACAATCCATATTCTGTAAGCGAAGAGGCCATTGACGAATACGTGAGGCAATATTCAGCCCCGGGGGGAATGCGTTCAGGATTTGAATACTTTAGGGCTTCCGCAAATGACGCAACTATGAATAATGAAACATCGAGGGTTAAGCTTGCAATGCCAATTTTGGCAGTATCTGGGGAAGTATCTCCTTTTGGGGGAGGTGACGCTAAACCGAATTATAGCTTAGAATCGGCAAAAAAATTAGCTAACAACGTGTCAGAGATCATAATGCCTTTCTCTGGTCACTGGATCCCTGAAGAGCAACCAGGACCTTTGGCAAACTTGCTTGTCAAATTTTTCAGCGACCTGTCTCAACAATCCTCGTTCAACGAGACCGGAACAAGAACATCCCAGGCAATTGAGGATCTAATCAAAACGATTGATAATGATAGCTTAATAGCTTCTAACACTTCCCATGCCGATAATCTCAGTAATGTTGTATCTACAGAACAAACCACCCCAATCTTGTCAGCAAATCTTTCAACTGGGCCAGCACAGGATACGCCAGTACAAACATCAGTGCCTTTGGCGGGTCCTGCCACTGACGAAACTTTAAGTAATATGTCCATATCTCGCAACGTATCAAGCGATCAGAGAACTAGTGTTAATACAACTGGGGAACAAACTGATGGGCAGTTGGCAGACCAATTGACAGTACTTGGAAATGGATCTTCTAACGAGTCGGCTAGAAACATGGAGGGACAGGTTTCTCAAAATCAATCTGAAGATAGCGTAGAGGGGCAGGAATCAATAGCGAATCAGGGGACTCCCCTATCAGAGGCAATTGAGGCAATTTCTAAATTATTTGAAAGCAAAAATGGTGGCTGACAGAATCTCATTTGCTATTTGTAAAATTCCTTACCACTATTGAATTCGTTTCGTTCTTGTATAGGATTTTGATGTATGCCTCTAAATATTAATGTGATAGAGTATTGCAGGATCTGTCAGTGTCTATAAGTAAAATCAAAACGCATTCAAAAATTGCTACTAGAGTGCCAATGCTGAATGCATGGTTAAGATGCACTATTTGTTGTGGAACAGGCTACGTCTTTTCGTCCTCGGGGGTGCGCAACAAGGATAAGATAGGTGGAATTATTGCGTCGATGACCGATGACAAATGTGAGAGCTGCTCGGGGAGTGGCTTTATTCCATATCTAGAACCTTGAAGACTATAGTTGTTCAAGTATTATTTCCGTGATATTAAGGGCAACATGGCGGAGTTCATTTGACTAATGCAACTGCCTCCCTTTTTCCAAGTCATTTTTCCCGATTGGCATTACTCCACAATTACGAGTAATCATGTCGAAAGTTAGGAACCTAGGATCGACGAGTGTTTATATTTTGTTGGATCGCTCTTATGGCCATAGATTCTCTTAGGTCTCATTCCTGTCAACTCGATAGTAAGGTAGAGTTTTGCCTACCTCAGCTTTCTAAATAACCCAAATCTCAATTAATTACTTGTAAACTTCTATAGGCTAGCTTTGCTCAGATATGACGCCATTTTCAGAAGTAAGAAACATGTAATTATTCCACGTGTTTATTCCTCTGCATGTCAAAGAATTGTCCTAAATGCGAGGGAATGTTGGAGGAAGAAACCCAACCAGTTCCAAAGAAGGTACCGTTGCCAATTCCATTAAAGCCGACCATGTCGATAGAAAAATACCTTCCAAGTATTATGAAGAAGTACAGTAACTACACTATCTTTATCTGTTCATTATGCGGATATATGGAGGTTTTTTTTAAGCGTTAGATTTACTCTGAACATGCGCCTGTTTCGAGGGTTTTAACCCGTAGGGCATAGGGAGGCATTTGAAACAAGATTCAGTTCACCTTCTTAACAAATTTTCTTGATACATGGTAAAATTAAGTGAGTATGTGACAGAACTTTACACGTAATGTCTTTCTTTGATAAATGGAGTGGATCAGAAAAGAAAAAGAGTAAATCCTCAGGTGACCTTAAGAACAAGATCAAGGAGAGCTTGAGATCAGCGGAACCTCTGAAACCTCGACTAGAGCAAGCACACCGGAAGCTCCAGATACAAATCTCCAAAATGGAAGGGTTTTCTGGAAGACTAAAACAACGCGACCAACAGATCTTTAACAATGTTGTAGAAGCGGTACAGAGCCATGAAACAAACTATGCAAAATCGCTTTCAAGCGAACTCTCTCAAATACGAAAGATAAACAAAGTAGTCAAATCAACTATGTTGACAACAGAACAAGTAAGACTGAGACTTGAAACGGTTACTGAATTAGGAGATGTCGCATCAACATTAACTCCTACCACTTCCGTAATTAAGGATTTACGAGGTGGACTTTCTTCAGTTATTCCTACGGCAGACCATTCTCTTTCCCAAATTTCTGAATCCCTTGGAGATATACTAAATAGTACCTTTTCTGACTCATCGTTGCAAGGAAACGGGATGTCTAGTCTCGATCCAATAGGAACTGATGGTGTAGAAATTACGAAAATCATGGAAGAAGCCTCAGCAGTAGTCGAAGTGAACATGGAAGACAAATTACCTGATCTGGCACCACCTAAGACCCGACAAAAGGGCAGATCTGAGGATACTGGAGAAATATTTCCATTCTAGTTCTTCGATGAGTATGGAGTATGGAGTATGACACGTGCTATTGTATAACTTATCATTATTCCATTCAGAAAAGCTATTCACCCCTGTTCCATAGCCACTTCTGAATTGCTTTCATCAATTCTTTAATTTCTAATTACTTTAGGTCATAATATGTGTGTGTTAACTCTTCAAAGGATTGTTCATGATTATCTGTCCTCCATTCTGAGCACGACCTGTTCCTCCAACATTGCAGTTCTAAGAGTTACATTGTCAGAATAGAATACATTGACCTAGAGCATCCAATTAAAGTCATCCCACGCCACTAATTTCCAATCGCGAATCATAACTGATGATTTGCATATTCGAAATGTCGAATCTGCAATACATACATATGCTTATCCAATTTCTAATCACAGTTCAGCTCCTTCATAAGAGGGACTGTGATGGAACGCAGATTTGGTCTGTGATACTCCAGACGTTAACTCATCTTCATGGACTATACAAGCAATAACAAATTTCAAATAATGCTTGCTGATTAATCTGCAATTCACAGTATTTACGGTCTTGAAATTGACGCATTCGACTTGGCTTAGTCAAAAAGTAGGCCATTACTCTGTCACTCCTCTACATATTCCAGACGGTAAACTAAGCTCACAGTAATTCCCTTCGTATGTATTATTTGTGATATCATTAGACAAGCCGTTTGCGCTGTTAATATCGATAATATTGCGCAAGAAATTGAACGAGATGTCATTTGAAAAACTAGACGGATCGGTGAAGATGCCATTTTGACTTCCATTTATATAGTTTAAAGTAATGGATGAATCTCCAGTATTGATAAATGAAATTCCAGCCAACGAATTATCATAAAAATAGTTTTCATTGGACAATATATCCCTGCTGGAATGCGCTGCTATTCCTAATTCGTTGTTCCTCATCATGTTATATTCAAGGGTTGAATTAGTAGCGCCAGTCAAGTAGACGCCTATTCGATTGTCGTCAAGAAAGATCGAAGATACACCTACCTTGTTCGAACCTGTTGCAAAAATGCCTGATTGGAAGGCAACTATACGTCCTGGACCATATACTGTTACATTATCAAGGTCAGGGACAATTATTCCAGACTTTGTACTTTGTGTTCCAGGGCCGATTATGGAATATCCATTCATTGCAATCGATATGTCTGAAGCATTCACTATAATTCCATGTTCATTACATACGAGGTTCGCTGAAAGCTCAGTTGATTCATTAATTACACTTCCACAGCTTGCGCCCAATACTCCATATACTGAAATAGGGTTATTCACTTGTGTCTCTGTCAGCACAATAGCAAGGCAATTACTTAGAGTAAGCGCAAGTAGAGTAATCAGAATAAATCTCAAGTTGAGATCCCACTTATGGCATTGACGGGCCAATTCTAGTCTCCCCCTCATGTGAGCTGTCTATTTACATATTTCTTTGAGTATATATTCATATGATTTAGTATTGAATTTGCCCTGTTTGTACTGAAGGTGCAGTTACCATTCATGTTTTGAAAGTTGTTTATTCTATCGATAATAAAATCTTCCAGGTACATAGGTGACCAAACCACAAAATACGATCCCCAGAATTCAAGTACAAATATTGGTTGGTCCGTGACGACAGGGCTTTCTGGAATTGTTACTTGAGGTTTCAGTAATTTGATATTTTGCACAAATGGAAAAATGTCCTGACAATATTCTTGATGGCAGTGCTTTATTTATACTACAAAAGAAATTCTCAATTAGGCACCCCTGGTTCAAAGGCAATTAGTGAACCTTCGCCCCTTGTCGAGGAGAGAGCGGGGTTAGAGACTAACTTGCCCGTAGGCACAAAAAGTATACCATTTGCAATAGATGGACCTACTGGGGCTATAGGCGCATTTACATTAAATTCCCATAGTTTACTTCCAGTCTGCTTGTCCAGAGCTAGAATTACGCCGGATTTTATTTTTCCATCATATGGAATATAGCCAGTAAAAAGTATATCATTTGTAACTAACGGTGATACTCTAGGTGGAAACACTGTATCAAGTTTCCATTTAGTTTCACCGGTTAGGATATCAATCGCATATATTGTGCCATTTTTTAATCCTTGCTCGATGGTGTCTGGAGCTGCTTTCTTATGACCACTTATTCCATCGGTAAAGAAATTCAAACCTCGGTTTGTAGCAGTAATATAGAGCGTGTTTTTGTCGTCCACTGCATGGTAATTATAAACGCCGTATGCCCAAATAAGGCCAGTACCGTTTGCTGAAGGAATTTTATTGATGTTGGTTGGTTTTCCCAATGTCTTCCACCATATCTCCTCACCAGTTTTACCATCCATCGCAATTACATTACCCATCTTATCGTGTCCAACTACGATCTTCTTTTGAGTACCATTTTGTAGTGATACCTTAGTAATGCTACTACCCCAAGATGTATCCCAATCGTGAGTATCTGGAACCACAACATGATTTAGGACCGTACCATGTGCTATAAATGGCGTAGCCCATATAATATCCCCTGAAGTAACGTTCACAGCTATCATATGATTCGAATAGAGGTTAGGTGTTTGTCTAGTAGAAGCGTTAAAGTTTGGGGAAGCACTTCCTAATGGAACATATAAAATACCTTCTTCAGGATCAAATGAACCCCCTGACCATGCCGTCGCCCCTCCGTTTGGTGGGGTCTTCCCCTTTTTGACCCATTCACCTGTAGTTGTTGCAAGATTCCAGATGACACTACCGTCTGTACGGTTAAGTGCCGTAACGTTCCCTTTTACCATACCAGGCCCTGGTGGCAATCCACTTCCCCCTGATCCAGCAAGTACATAATCATTCCATACTATAGGGAAGGAATCTATACTATAGCCCACTGCTGTATCACCGAGAGTTTGAGATTCCCATTTACTTCTGCCATCTGTTGCGTTTAGTGCAAGAACGGTCCCATTCGATGCAGTACTCGAAAAAATTAATCCATTGTCGTAGCTCAGACCCATTGTTGGTCCATAACCTACACGCACATTCCATAGAACTCGTCCGTTTTCTATATTAAAAGCAATCACATTTCCAGCGTAATCTTGAACGTACCCCATGTTGCCAACTATTATGGGTGGTTCCTGTATTTCAAAATTATTTACAATCTGCCACTTGATTCTTAAAGAATCCACATTCTCTTCATTAATGATGGTTTGATTACTACTTCTTGTGCCATACAAATCATGATTAACAGTTACCCATTCGTCATCACTACTATTTGGTATATTGTTACTAGTTATTGTAGCATGTACCATCATGACATAGGGCGATAGTGCAATAGCGTATTTATCCTCAGAAACGTAGTATTCGAAAGCTAGATCTGATCCTTGTATGGTGATGAAAGCTAGAAATGAAAAAGTGCACAAATAAAGTATAGAACATCCAGAATCACTGATTTCTATGGTGCTCATTAGGAGTCAAATGGGTTGATAGTTTATTATATCTTATATGTTTATTCTTGTGCTTCTCAAGGTTGAATTTTGAAGATAATGCTACAAAGAGCAAAATCAGTAAATGCGCATCGCCCAAATCTAAAATAGGTATACCTCGTATCGTATATCGAATGATAACCAGATTAATCGCTTTCGAAGTTGAATAATAGCACCCCTTATCTGACTGACATAACATAGCCGTCCACGGGAGTGGTAACACCTGGGACCATTGGATACTGCGCAATTTGAGCCTCCATAAGAAAGGCAGTGACAAGCTATCGAATTACTGAGAGTAAGGTGGCTGAACGTTATCCTATATGACTTAAATGAAATATCCCCGTGCCACTAGCACCTGATTTCATCTTGGCGGCAAGTTTGTCCTACGTTTTCATCTTCGGAATTCCTAATTGTACGTTTATACACATTCTTCGATCCAAGGGTTTCAGACTATTTCAAATTATATGTAGTTAATCGCCGTATTCACTAGCAGTTTGAGTCTCACAAAATGCCCCATTCTGGCAAGATGGTGTAGCCGTAGACTGTGTCAGTCGGTAGTGATACAGGAACGGAATATATGTATGATTAGATCTCGAATCTTGGAAGGCTCTGTGCGCTCAAATTCTGTCGAATATAAAATTATTAGTCAACCTTTTACTATGCTTAGTTCTAGAGACACCCAAAAAACTATAAAGAGTTTACAGTAAGACAATAGACGATGAAGAAAGAATTTATAGTCTCACGCATTGAAGCCACCCAAGACGGGAGCCCGTACATATATCTTAGCTTTAGCGATCCTTCTTCTACTAGCGAAAACAGAAATCGATCTCCCCAGAGTCCTTTTGGTGCTCATGCGTTCGCATTCACGTCTCCTGAAGACATGATGAAGAATCTACCTAAAGCATTTTCTAACATGATGGGAGGCATGGGACTTTCTGAATCTCCTACCCTAAAATTGAGTATGAGGGAGTACGAGGACATGAGTCTAAAAGTAGGCGACAGAGTAACTCTCGAAATCAAGAAGGTAGATACTGAGGGAATATGACTAAATCTTGGAAATATGGTAACCCCCTCTACCTCTACCATTATTATTGAGCCCTATTGCAATCAGAACCAGTGTTACAGATTGAAATATTGAGAGCAATAATGAGCGTGGCTTATTGGGGATAGCTAACGATGGTGTTAAGTATACCTTTTTGTCACTGAAAATGGCGCCCAGGTAGAGGGAATTTCTACCGAAAACGAAGTCAGGAATAGAGTATATAGCCATGCTAAGGACGGCTCCTCTCTAACTGATCCGCAGTTACTTTTAGACCTTCCAGCCACACCAGGCAGAACTCATTAAGGTGGCAAGCTGAATGTTGGTCCTGATAAGTAATTATCTGTGGTAGTTGGAGAAATGCAACGAGAAGGGCAGCTTCAAAACTTTCAAAATGGACCGTCGCCTGATGATAGTGGCGTAATACTTAGAGTAAACCCCACTAATGATATAATTTCGTGGACGCTTTACTATTTCCAGCCTAACGCTGATAGAACAGGGATAAGTTTGGAAAAGGACTCACCTTTGAGCGATCTGGTCGCAGATAGCGATGGAGAGCTATCACCTGTGACGATTGGAACTGGTTTTGCAGGAATTACGGAAATAGAAACCGGGTCTGATGGCAATTTGTAGCTTCTGACATTCGATAGGGATAATGATGGTCAGGGAAGTCTCATCAAGATTCCTCCAACCTCTCTATTAGGAAATGACTCCTCGTCTCAATATGGTATTAGCGAACAAGAAAATTGATTAATTGGAGTGAATACAGTCGGGTCGGATATGAATGGAATTACTATCGGAGGCGAAGTTCACGAAGATGATATTGGACCTCAAGATGGAGATGAATCAAACGAGGAAATTAGGGAGAACGAAATTCCAGCCATCCTCAGAAGATGAAAGGAATTTAGGTACAATAACCAAGACTGAATTCTTAATCGCTGTCCCTTTAAACAGAAGAGGTGAATGGGACCTTAAATATTGGTACGATTTACGTCTAGCGAATTCACAGAATAGGTTGTCATGAACCAAATAGGCCATGAAAGCCTTTAAGGCCTCAGACCATATATTGTGGTGATAACCAAGGAATGAATACTTTCGAATGCGTAATATCCAAACTTGAAGTACGGGAATTTATAAGGAAAGAAGTTGAATCAGAAGTAAAGCGAAGAATTCTCGAATCTGCAAGACAAACAGGTTCAGGTTTGAACCTGCAACACTGGCGCTTTGTCCTCGTTGAAGACAAGAAAAATCTGAGCCAGCTGGCTCTGGACAGTACTAGCGGAGGATGGATCGCAGGTGCAGATTTTGCAATAATTATTCTGACGAATCCAACACTGCGCTTCCATTTAATCGATGCAGGGAGAGTTGCTCAAAGCATGCAACTCACTGCATGGAACGATGGAGTAGGTTCAGGGCTCTTTACAGGAATAAAAGAAGGAAATCTTCGAAATGACTTTAGAATCCCAAACGATTTGACTCCTTCTGTTATCCTAGGTTTCGGTTATCCTCCAAAGCCATTGACCGGCAAGAAAAAGAATCGTCTCCCACTTAGCCAATTGGTCTATAGGGAACAATATGGCACCAACCAAAAAGTAATTTGAGCTGCAACTCTACTTATTGATACTTGTGATATTCATAAATTATGAACGGCTTCGAGTACAACGCTAGGCCGATGAATGTAATCTTCTCTTACATGGATGTTTGCGATATCCTGTAAGAAATAATTTGAATCATATATCTTTTAGTTCGGCTTTGCACAAATCTCTCTTAGTTAAATCGTATGGTCTGGCCACAAGATAATGATATCGATGATGCTGTTAATCTTTGCTGGATTCCCATATATTACGAAATAAGCAGAATATGTAACTCTACTGCAAAGTAATCGGGTTCAGCTAATCTATCTGATATTCACTCATTAAAACCATATTACTATTTTTGCGAACACTCTCATACAGGACAACAATAATGATACATTTTTGAGCCTACGTAAAACCCTTGACACACTTCGAATCGGCAGATTTAGAATATTTTGTTGATGAAATCGATTGAGGAGATGTTTCTGGTTAAAATGAGAGACAAAATCGAACTTCAAATCTTCGAACCTCTGACTATCAGTTATGATGTATTTGTGATTCTTGTTTCCGTAGGTACAGAAAGTGAAGCTCTGAGAATACTCCCAGCATTTTGAACATACCAAACACCTGTTTCGGAAGCCGTGAGCCTCCCCAACAATACAGTTCTTTGCGTCCTGGATATCCAGATTGGGATTATTCGTATATGCTAGTCGCAATGCAAGAGACCATTGTGGACAGATCTCCTCAAATGAAAAAAATCCACTACGTATCTTTTGAATCTCTATGTTTAGATTCTGCCCTCTCTTCTCAATACTGAAAAACCGCTTAGAAATATGTTTCTGCAACCCCTCAAATATACCACTAGGTTATTATTATATTTTCTTAAGTGACTCCCTATGCCGTATGAAAATACGATAATAGTTGCAAAAGATTATAACAATTATATATTTCAAATTATTTATATGTAAAACCTGATCAATTTACGTTTGCCCTTGATCCTTATAACAATCGATAGTATCAAGGATTGCATTGAGACCTTTGTACAAATCCCTATTTCTATCTGAAGATATTGATGCTTCAATTAGCCATACAATTTGATCGTTGGATTAGGGTCAATCCTAAATTCTCATCAATAGAAGTAAATCTCTTGGAGAGGAGAAGTACAGACATTCGGATCTTGATGCTCTTCTAAATGAGAAACGTTGACAACGTCCACTATACCTTCTGAACCCGGGCGTTTTTTGAGAACAAGGAAACATTGACAGACTTTGACAGTCATTAAAGTTCGAAAAGCCGATAATTGATGCTAAATTATATTATATTATGTTTTATTATCGGAAATCTCGTTACCCATTGAGGTATAGTTTAATTTGCAATCAAAATAATGAAACTTTCAAAAATCCTAGTCAGTCTCAATAATTAAATGTGCATCTTCTGAGTCTAATGTTTCAAAACCTAAATTAATGCAAAAAGTGTCAGTTGAACTATTCGAAGATAGATCTGACATCTCCCTCAAGAACGCCTGCATCAAATTCATTATGAAATCTGTCCATATGTTTTGAAAGGCCTTCAGTGGTATCGAATGGTGACTGACAATATGGGCATAGGTAATTTACCTTACTCTTATCTTTGATGTATGTGACAGATTTCGAATTCACAATGCATACTGGAGTCCCACTGATTGCCAAATTTTCAGTCGATAGAGAAATTTCCTCCATCCTCCTATAGATTTGTTCTCTAGATACCACTCCAAGTATTGCATTAAAGGCATGAAGAAATATTTGTCTGACATTTCGTTTCGCCATCCTGGATAACGCCTCCTCTACGGTCGCATTAGGGCGTATCGTCAGCACAGGACTAGACATTATTTCCCGAAGCTTTACCTTAGAGGGATCTCTGTTTTGAGACATTACTTTGAATAAAATGTCTGTTTTGCTAACTACGCCAACGATATCCCCCCTTGCAGATACAAGAACACTCGTAGAATTCTTTTCTTTCATGAGACGGCTCGCATCGTCAATAGTACTATTTGCTTCGAGGATAATCACATCAGAATTCGAAATGGACCCAACGGTCGACGAAAGATACGATGCAATAGTGTTAGATTGTTGCTTGCTCTGATCCTTCTCCTCTTGCACAATCAATCAACGCACATCAATTATTTATCTCTTGTCTCGAGAAAATATAGAGTCCAGATAGGATATATGTAAGCGGACAATTACGAGTGGTTTACAATTTCACAAATGCCGTATACTCTGGCAATTTCGAATGCTGGACCATCAAATGAACTTCTAGGAACAGTCTAGCAAACTTTCATCCTCATACGCCTCAAAATTAGGCATATTATCACTTCTTAGAAAGTACCTGTGTAGGTTATTCTGATTTTGATTTTAGCTGCGGTAAAAATCATCTCTCTAATAGCGCAATACGAAACGATCTTTAAAACGGTACTATTCTTAACGATTTTCTGTTGATATGAATATTACATATTTTACACTAACAATTAGTGCTAGAAACACCTTAATCTCACTTTTGACATTATAGATGCACGGGAAGCTTTCTCAAAATGGAAATTATCCTGGCATTTACAGCATGCAGATATGCTAGCTAAACCTATCAGAATAGGAAACGATGAACAGCAAAGTTAAAATCTTAATTCTTGCCTACTAAAGAGGGACAGGAAAGAGTAACTATGTCGGCAGCACAAGCTCCAGTATTCTGCAGTGAATGCAAAAAAGTGATAAATCTGGACTCCTTCGGGAGCGTGTACGTGGTAGCCAATACTGGAAATGAAACAGAGTACTACCATCTACAGTGTTTTGAAGGATGGAAAGGAAAAAGAACTTGATGCTGCATTGTTCTTGAGATTAAGTCGAAGTTACTCCAATAATCTGGATAAACACGACATCGCCTGGATGTGTTCTAGTGGTCAGTATTGAGCAATTTCCATTTTGCCTATCTTGCCTATTACGAGTAAGGGGGGTGATTCAGTGGATACCGCACAATAATTGCAAGCTTACTAAATATTTAGTGATAGGTCCCAATAACTTCTGGTCGGTTCAAAGTCCTAAAAATACATATGTATTACATAATACTAGTTTTTGCAGGAAGAATATTATCGTATGGAATACCATAAGCATGCAATATAACCTAAACTGATAACCTCTTTTCGATTCTGATAAATAACTTCTTCTTCCATAGCAATTCATATCATGAAAAATAGGGGGAGACAGGACATAAATGCTATGATTCTGGAAGCAGCAATAGCCGCAGAAAACAAGACCAAGATTATGTATAAGGCATATCTTTCTCACAATCAACTTTGTGCCCATTTGACTGAATTACAAGATAATGGATTGCTAGAATATAAGTTGGGTGAACAGACATATATTACCACCCAAAAAGGAAAGAGATACTTGGAAATATACAATAATATGAATGAATTAACCTCTATTTCAGAAGAAGAAAGCTCGGCAGTATAACAGCCGGAATAATTCGGAGGTAAGAGCGGCGATCTAAAAACAAACCTTGTTTGTTTGTTTGTTTGTTTAACAGTATCCGAATTGTCAGGACAACTCTTGTATTAAGAACGCAATAAAATAATGGAGAAAGGCAGTTTCCGCCTTTCTAGGGCTTTAGTCTTGTGAAATACAGAAGCCCAAAGGCTCTCCCTTGTTTGATGATATAGCGATTCCCCAACCATTAAATGATTCTGTATTATATGTTTGGGTTGTTAGTAAAAAGTGATCAATTTAGTCCTCTTACTTATTATTCTTACAGTCGAATTGACCATAAATCCTGGTTGCATTTGTTTAAGATCAATAACAGTTATGAAGTACTTCCTTCAAACGACAAGTTAGGCTCTCTTTAATTTAGTATTCTCTCTACTTGGATTTAAGATGGTTAATATTATTTTCCTCTATTGTCCATATTGTGCCAAGGGAAAGGAGATAAAATGTTACATTTGGATAGTCATATGGTTTTACTCCATAAGAGAATCATTTCTAAGATTTATCTTAATAATGAATATTGGACAGTATTTAAGATGAAGTTGGCTTAGAATGTGTAGGTTTAGGTTTATTACTTCCATAAATTGATAATAATATATTTAAAGTCCTATTTTGTCACTACAAGACAGAGTATGTTCTCAAGTCTTCAAATCTTTAGAACATTTACAGTTGAGATGCTGTCTCATTGAATAGAATAAATTGTGTTTCTGAAGATTAGAACGTGTTTGGACATTCCCTTTAATAGATTTGAGCGACAATAATTTTGGTGTCGTAAAGTAATCAAATTCAATGTGATTCTTGTATATGCCTTTTGGACTGCAGATTATGTCGTTTTAACTACCAAGCATCTTTCCCGCCTTATTTTCTGACCTGCGGACCCACTGGAGTTCAAATTTGTCAAACTTTTTTTCGAGGACCCAAACCTGCGAGGCTAGACTTCTCAAATTTTGATTGTTTATTCCATATTTGTGATTTATTTGATTAACCACCAATTGGCTATCCGACAGTATTATGATGTGATTGTCTTCGTCAGTGACACCGTTAAGCGCAGTAATGATGGCCAAATATTCCGCCTCATTATTAGTAATACCTTCATGATATTCCATATGAGATTCCCCAGTCTCGTCAATTAGATAACCATATCTGAAGTTAGGACTACCGCTACCATCTACATAAATATGCAGAACCACCAAAATCGTTCATTTGAATAGGCCAGATGCGATATATACTTATGTTTGACCCCCAATTATTTGTAGAGGTATTCGAAGATTAAATATAGGACCCAAATTCTGGATTTGTTTGTTGAATATGAATGGCTAATTCCTAGTCAACTGTCAAGAAAATTTCAGAGCTCATTTAGCATGCAGACCTGTGATAAACAGATTGTTTTACCGAAATGTGACGATAACTTAATAGCCGATTTATTCTATTCTGCATCATGAATTCCAAATCAGACATACAACATCTTAGAAAAAAAATTTTGAACCCCAATGAATTTCTCATATTGCCTGGGGTTTTTGACGCTTTGAGCGCCCGAATCACTGAGATCACTGGCTTCGACGCCATTTTTCAAACCGGTTATGGTTCTGCAGCTACTGTACTAGGTATGCCGGATTATGGCTTTTTGAATGCAGGAGAAACTCTGGATAATGCACGAAAAATTGTACGAGCGGTGAATATACCGGTCATAGTAGATATCGATACTGGATACGGTAATCCCCTTAGCGTGTGGCGCATTGTAAAGGACCTTGAAGCGATGGGTGCTTCAGGAATATTTTTAGAGGATCAGGTATGGCCTAAGCGTTGTGGCCACATGGCAGGAAAGGAAATAATTTCAGTCGATGAATATTTGCTGAAGTTAAGTGCTGCGATCGACGCTCGTGATGACAATGACTTTATTGTAGTTGCGAGGACTGATGCTCGTGCCACATCTGGCTTGGATGAAGCCATAGAACGTGGCAGAGAATATTTCAAAACTGGCGCAGATGTCATTTTTGTCGAAGCTCCTAGATCGATAGACGAGCTAAAGGAAATAGGCAGCAAGATTGATGCCCCATTGGTCGCCAATATGATCGAGGGAGGCATCACACCAAACCTGACAGCGCCAGAGCTTCGTGAACTGGGTTTCAGGATCGGTGTTTTTCCTCTCTCCGGCCTATTCGCTTCAGCATTTGCTATGAAACAAGTCTTTGAGGAGCTCCATAGATCTGGTAGTACTTCCAAAGAAAGGGAAAAAATGATCACATTTGAAGAATTCAATCGGCTTGTAAACCTGCAAAAATACATTGATCTAGAACGCAAATACACTACACATTAGGAACCCAAAACCTTAGTTTTAGCTATGATAGTGGTGTTGTGGTCAGTCTGCCCTCAGAGGATTATTGAGGTTGCCTTAAGATGAGAATTGCACATGTAAATAATACCGCCGGAATCGCGTCCATCCTGAGCAAACATCAACGATTTTTAGGAAGCGAAGCCGACGTATTTGTTTTCAATAAATACTTGCACCGGCAGTTCGGAGGAGAAAAGGTAAATTACTATTTTCCAATATCAAGATGGAAATTCTTGAGGAAACTGAAGGGATACGATATCTGGCATTATCACTATCCTTATGGGTCTCTCAGGAGGATTCTAGAAAAACGAAAAGAAAACAGGACCTACTTAAAGCATTACCATGGAGATGATCTAAGGGGAAAAATTGATAATGATTTTTGTCTAGTTTCTACCCCTGATTTATTGGAATTTGCCCCAAACGGCGAATGGTTTCCTACTCCAGTGGATCTAGAACACCTTGTTTATACTCCCAGCTATTCAGATAACTTCTCTCCTTCTCGGAAGCCAATTGTCGCCCACTATCCTCATTACAGGTTATACCAGAAGTATGCGGATTTATACTCAAACACACTTCAACAGTTAGAGAAGGAAGGCAAGTGTGAAATAGTGACTTTATTTGGCATTCCCCGGAGCGAGGTATTGACAATCCTTTCCTCGTGCGATCTAGTTGTTGGCAAAATACTACCCCAAATTGGATGGTTCGGGAAATTCGAGCTAGAGGCTATGGCAATAGGTAAACCAGTTGTCGCCTACGTCAGTTCGCAGCTATTTCAGCGTTATAACCCCCCGATTTACAGAACAACTAAGAATACACTTAAGAGCGATTTAGAGTCCCTTCTAAGTGACATCGAGGAGCAGCGGAAGTTATCAAAAGCAGGAAGACTATACGTTGAAAAATATCATACAGTAAGCAATCTTGTAAAGCAACTAGAACGCGCGTATTCGCGGAGCCAACAATAATAAATACCGTCTGCCATAATGGACTTGAAATAGAGAATACTAATCAAATGAACCTTCTTCCTTTGCTGACTCTCCGGTACGACCCGATGAACATTTATGTTCCTACTTTCAGATTAAGAGATGTATCTGTTCTAGATATCTTCAAATCTTATGCAAAAAAGAACTCAGTTTCTGTTCGTATTCTTGAGACCAAAATTAGATCTGCGATTAGAAGAGAAGTAGATAAATTTACCCAAAATAAGGTGTGTATCGCATTAAGTGCAGGTGTGGACTCTAACCTAATCTTATGTCTGTTGCGCGAAGAATATCCTGAGTTAGAGCTAGAATGTATCAACATCAGTTTTGATGAAAAGAACGAGGCTTTTGAAGCTAAGGATTTTGCAGAACAGAAAAGTGCAGGTTTCCAGCAAGTCTACGTGGAAAATCCCCTACGTGATTTGCCTGAGATGATAAATATCATAAAAGAACCGAGGTGGAACGTCTATCAGTACTACTTTATAAAGAAAGCAAAATCTATTTCTAATCTATTGTTCACGGGAGATGGGGGTGATGAAATCTTTGCCGGCTATACCTTTCGATACAAAAAATTTCTGCAAAGTTGCGAACAAAATACAAACTCCTTAGAAAGGGTCAAGGTATATCTATCCTGCCATGAAAGGGATTGGGTCCCCGATCAGCATGAAATGTTTACTAACAAGTTAAAGTTCGACTGGTCTTCGATCTATTCTCTTCTCACTTCATATTTTAACAATGACTTGAATCCATTGGACCAGGTGCTATTGGCCGATTATAATGGAAAGCTCATGCACGATTTTGCACCAACCAACGACAAGTATTTTCGTTTCTTTAAACTGCAAGGGTTTTCACCTTTGTTAGATAATGATGTCGTAGAAGTTGGATTCGATATGCCATCAGAAATGAAATACAATATGGAGTACAACGTAGGAAAACTTCCATTACGTGAAATTTTAGGAATCTATGCCCAAGATTCTGACAGGAAAATGAATGTGAAGGTTGGATATGGCATGGACCTTCCAAGCCTTTGGAATAACTCCGGCAGGGAAACGGTGACCTTGCTTTTGGATAGAGGACGTGTTTTCGAGGATGATCTAATAGATAAAAATTGGTACCTGCGATCACTTAAGCGAGTTGACGAAAATCTTGATCTTAGATATATTAGCAAGCTGTTACAGATTCTAAGCCTAGAGGTGTGGTACAGGATTTTTGTGACTTCTGAAATGAATCCCTTACACCATATATGAAAGTGTCACTATGTATTTGTAACCATAACTAGAAAAGATGTCCAAAAAGTTGACAAGTCCAGCCCAAGAGCGGTTCATTTGAATTTACATAATTCTTTATTGGAAAACTATCTTTCGTTGCGTGCAGTTAGGATCTTTTCTCGAAAAGATCTTGTTCTTTACCTGATAGTTTTCTTCTCCGCTACTGCCCTAAAGACTGTTACTGAATTAATTGCTTATCCATATCCGATAGGCTATGATGTCATTAATTACTATATCCCAATGTTGCATAACTTTGAAAATGAATGGCATACAATTTTAAGAGATTATCCATTCTATGCGTATCTACTTCACTTAATACAGAATTTAACAGGTTTATCAGTCCAAACTACCATCTCTTCTGTTGCAATTCTTATATTCGGTCTTTTCGCAGTATCAATCCTCTCATTGGGAAGGGCGATAGTTAGAAATAGTAATCTCTTTCCAGTGTTAATTACACTATTTGTTATTATCCAAATCCCAGTTTTAAGAACGGCTTGGGATTTACACAGGGACATGTTCTCTCTTACCATGATGTTTTTTGCAATTTCGATGCTAATCCAATTAAGAAAAAATCACCCAAGCACGTACCCTTTTCTTTCCCTAGTATCTTGCCTAACATTTACGGTATTGTCAGTTGTCTCAGATAGAATGGTTGGTGCATGGCTTATCGTGATCTATTGTATCTGTACCATACTCTATAGAGAGAGGACCGTAGCATTAAGTCTGGTAGTATCTTTAACATCATTTATCACGCTTTTAACTGTTACCGATGATGGATATTCAATCATAAGTTCCTCGATCCATAGTGTAGCAAACGCAGGTCTAGATGCTCAAATCTCTGGCGAAGACGGAAAGTTGAATGACAGCTACAATCAGGCTAATCTTTTTTCCTATTTCATAGCTCTTAATATTTTGCTTATCCCTCTAGCTGTTGTCGGTTATGTACGGTTGAAAGAGTCGTTGTTAAAGATTAGCCTAATCGTTGCCTTTATGGGTTCAATGACCTGGCTAGTGTTTCCTCACGCAAGGGAACTTGTTGCAGACAGGTGGATCTTGCTATTTGGTATATCCCTTTCGATCTTTGCGGGCTACGGATTTATCAAGATCATTCAAATAATTTCAGAATGGCGAAGAAATACATATACACTTGTTGCAGTTTCGGCATTAATTTTTTCTATTTTTGCCCAATTTGGTTTCACATATGCTTTACTTCCAAATGATGCACAGTTTTCAGTTATTGGTCTCTTTGATATGAACATCAAAAAATTTGCACCAAAATCTATGCAATTAAATTCGGTCACAGTCGAACAATCTCCTATTATTCTAGACGTAATCCGTTGGGTAAATGAAAACACATCTACCGAATCGAAAATCATTGGAAGTAATGACTGGACAGGATGGTTCATTTCAGGTTTGTCCGGTAACAGAAGTTTTAGCGGCTATGAAAGTCTAGGGAATTTATTTAGACACACGACCTATGAACATGACTATCATGCATATCTGGTTGACGCGGACGGAGGCGATGATTCTGTTCGTTACAAGACGGATTCCGCATATGAGCTAGTAAAAGTTCATTCAAATGGCTTGTTTACCGTTTACCGCGTATTGGAAATCCCAAGAAATATGAGCTTAGTTGGTTAGGAAGGAGTATTGTCTAATCGAATTTGTCACTGTCGAGATACGGAATGTATTTTAACGGTATTCTGCCCAATATCAGTGTGGATTCTAAATCCCTGATGAAATCTTTGGCCAGTAACTGGACTAGAAGGAGATGGCTAGATTTTCGGAATGGCCATAGTATTTATTTAATATTTTTGATGACATTTGCAAATTTTGTTACGATCCAATATGGCCTTCTTATTGACCAGGTGCCTTATCTAAAGAGTCTATTCGAAAGTATTTGGGTTTTCGCAGTAATTTTTGTTTCAGCATATGTACCAATAGCAATCGTCATTGGTTATTGGCACCGCAAAACTCAGTGGAGGGTAGAACAGCAAGCCTTGTTCAAGGAGAATGAAATAGGGGCTACCATGTGGTTGTTTGTCATCGATCTTATTGACGGTAAGATTTCTGAAGAGGAAAAACAGCAAATGAGGGATATGCTACACAAGATTGTACGAAAGCCACCTAGACCGACTGAACAAACCGGAAATCAGAAGCAGGATCCCATTGATCGACCTGCCGACGGCAGTATCTCTGACTACAAGGAACCGCGAATAGAACCAGGACAAAAGTAAAAGCTTTCTTTTTAGACCGCCAACTCCGCCCATCTAAACCCGAGGATGTAACCTTCAAAAATGATCCTTTTGATCGCAGATAGGACCAGTTGTACCATCGGATTCCAGTCAGATATCAATAAGAGATTCAGACCTTAATGAGCGCATTTACCATTGGAAACCCCTTAATTCCCAGATACAGAACATCTCGGCGCTTAAGAATGTGGTGCAAACCTATGGAATTGAACTCTCGCCACTAAGAGCTATTCGTAGTAGATTTATTAATTGAATCCAATATTGAGCATCCATACATTTGAGGGTGCTACACGTCTCTCACGAAAGCCTTCCAGATTGGCGAGTAGAAAAATCTGCAATCACCGGATTGAAGCTTGATTATAGGGTTAGTTTTGCAGGTAAACCAGGAAATAATACCAACGGAACTAAATTTGCCAATATCTATGAGATAGAATGGAATAGCAAGGCCCGATTGGGTATCCCCTATTACTGGGAAAGAGTGAAAAAGCAGCTAAAGAAAATTTTGAAACAAGAAGCTCCAGACATAGTTCATTCACACAATTTGTATTCTGCTAAGCTAATTTCAGAATTAGGTGTGCCCTTTGTCTTCGATGACCATGAATATTGGTCGATGTCATCGAAAATACTGCTGGAGATGGATTATCAACCATTCCAATCTAGCATTAGAACACAAAAAATCGGAAAATCTGAGATGTCCAAAATTACGTTTAAAAGGAGGATGAGTAGGATAAGAAGGCGTCTGATTGATAGATATGCGATTCGGAAATGGAGTGCATGGGAGAAAGAACTTATTTCTACTACCCCTGTTATTGTCGTTTCTGAAACGATTGCAAAGGACTACGAGCGTCAACGCAGCGCCAGGCCGTTTCTCGTTCCAAATTACCCTATATGGTCAGAAATAGAAGCAGTAAGGTCTCCCACGTATCAAGCTTCGGTCGATTGCATTTATTCAGGAGGTGACGGCAATGATAAGGTCATGTATCCTCAAAGGCAAATGGATGGACTCTTCGAGCTATTTGAGAATAATAAAAGATACCCTTTGACGATTGCAGGTTGGTCGGATCACTCATTTTCGAATCTGAGATTTGTCGGATTCTTATCACGTCCCGAAATGTTCGATGAAATGTCAAGACACACTGTAGGTCTCTTGCCTTGGAAGAAGCACTGGGCTCACTATTATACGAATCCAAATAAACCATATGAGTACGCACATGCTGGATTGGTAGTAATGTGTACTTCCTCAATCCATCCTGTAATAGAATCGCTTCAAGATTGCTGCGTAACGTTTGAAGACTATCCAGATTTAATGAAGAAGCTTGACTACTTGCAAGGACATCAGGAAGATCTGTATAATTTGCGCAAAAGAACACGAGAGTTAGCAAGAGAAAAGTTGACATGGGAGAAGCACGAAGATCAAATTATAAGTGCATACAAGTGCTGCTGATGGTTTCACAACCTTAGTTCCTCCAATAAGAAGAGGGAAGTGGCCTTCATTCTAGATTAATAGGACTTTAATTAGCCTTGCATCGACCTTCTTGTATGGGTACGTATTTCGCGATCGTTACATGTAGGAACTCCGAAGACGATATCCACGCTGCCCTAATGTCATTAAAAAAACAGATTTTAGCTCCACAATATGTGATTGTAGTGGATGATGGGTCGACGGACAATACTTCTGAAATCTTGACACACACAAGACAAAACTGGCAATCTCTTCATGTCATAACGCACAATGATCTGGGTTATGATATCGGCAGAGTAGTCAAGAACTGGAACGAAGCATTCGCATACTCGAGGAACAAGAAGCTTACACATACAACCTATCACATGATAGCAACTGATGATACAACTTATCCACCTGAGTATGCTCGCGATTTGGTCGATTTTATGGATGCTGATTCAAGTATTGCTGTTGCATCAGGCAATTACACGAAGTACGTGCCTGAGAAGCCGCATGGCGCAGGGAGATTTGTGCGTAACTCTTTTTTTGAGAGAACTCAATGGCGAGGAGTATATCCTGAATTGATGGGTTATGAGTCAGCAATTCTCTATGAGTCAGAAAGGCTGGGATATCGGTACGCGACACTGATCGAAGCTAGGTTTCAACACTCTAGACCTCTTGGAAAGCATCACAAGTTCTATGAATTTGGTGCGAGCATGAAGACACTAGGATATCACCCGATCTTTGTATGGGGCAGATTTGCGAAGTATCTAGCAACTGGAGAGGTAACAGGGAGAGTGGGAGCGTTCAATATGTTGTATTACTACCTCTCGTACAAACCAAAAATGGTCGGATACGATCGGTTATACGACGACCAGCTCCGCAGATTCGTTAGGGAAATTCAAAAAAGGAGAATGCTTTCTGTTATTTCAGGCAAGCGACATTGAACAATTCACCAATAAGATTGCGATGATGCATCACTGTTAGCGATTCACCGCAACTCGTCGGCTTGAACTAGAGTGCATTTACAAATCTGTTCATTTTGGCCAAACTGACCTCAAACCCAAATCGTTCCTCTTCCCTTTTCATATTTTGGTACATATTTATCATTAGTTTAAAGTGCCTTATCACATTCAATGAAGACGCCATTTTAAGTCGTATTATTCGGTAAACGTCGTCATAATATCTGAACCGTTTGAGGACGCTGCTTGAGTAATGCTTGAAATCAAACCCCTTTCCTAAATTATTGCTTCTGGTAAGCTCATGCAAGAAAATATCACAGCATATTAAAGATGGGATAATTCCCTCTCCAAGCATTGGGAACACACAGCCGATAGACTCTCCAACACCTACGACATTGTTCCAATAGAATGGTTGCATTCTTCGCGGTGGAGCAAGGCGTATCGGCCTTCCTATCTTTTTCCTAATAGTGCATTCTGGGTGTCTAGTCAAAAACTCTGAAATTCCATAATACCTCCTGTCCAAATCCCCCGCACCGACAAATGCCTTTCCTTTGCTTAAGGGGAAGCACCAAAAATAGCCTCGAGCACCTTTGTATCCAATCACGTAAAAATCTTCTATATCTTTAAGATTTTCAACTAGATATTCATAAGCAGGTATTATAAAGTCCTCTTCAGATTTTGGCAGCAGCGATCGATGGAACCCCGTGCAGTCAATTACTAAATCATATTCAGACAATAATTGGCTTTCCAAATTGCATTTCCTTCCATAGGAAACCCTAACCCCTCGAAGTAAATCTGATTCCCATTTGCGTTTGTCATAGGTGACCAATCCCTTTAGCTCCAAGTATTCCACCTTATTCCCAGGAAGATCAATTCTTAGTGTCCGTCCAGTATGATTGATATACTCATTGAATTCAAGGCCGGCTTGTTGTGAGAATTTTGCAAGCATATTCTTCGATCCTCCCCATGCGCATATTGGCCAATGTGCTCCCTCGGCATTTGTTTCATACACCTCAATTTCATGCCCCATCTTTGATATCATACATGCTAGGTAGCTTCCTGAAACACCAGCACCAACGATCGCAATACGCATACAAGTGATCTTCCTTTGTTGCATCTAAAAACCTATTCCCATGAATTTGCTACTTCGATAGAAGATGATGATAATGAAAATACTGAGGTTCAACGAATCGGCTTAGGTGTACTGCTAGGATAAATTGGGACGATATGATTGAGCTAGAAGCGCTATCTCATATTCGTTATTTTTTTGTGCATGCTAGATAACAACAATAACATAAACAGATACTTATATTCGATAGACAAGAAGCAGAGATTCAGTACATATCGGAGTTTCGCATATATAGTATATTTGCTAGCGTTTTTTTGAATGAAACCAACTATTGTGTCATACATGGTAGCAACAATTCTGTCACTAATGGCGATTGGAGGCTTAACAATGCCCTCATTGTCAATAATGGCACAAGCGCAACCGGTAGCAACTAACGCAGCATGCGGGCAAGTTGTCAGCGGATTGGTAAACCTTACAGCAAATCTTGATTGCAGTGGAGACGGTCTCATTATTGGTGGTGATAATACAGTGATAAACATGAACGGATACTCAATCACTGGGCCAGGGCCTGATAGCTCAAAAGTAGGAATAATGGTTCCCAATAATGACAATATAGTCATTAATGGGCCAGGTTCCATAAGTAACTTCCAAGCTGGTGTACTCGTTACGGGTGCGAACGGAATGAAGATGTCATCACTAATACTAGACAGTAATCAAATTGGAGTATTTATGACAGGTTCTGAGAATACTGAGATACAACAAAACATCGTCAAACAAAACAGTCTTGGTGTGGCTACACATTCTAGTTCAGGAGCTACATTGACTTCCAACCTAATGAGCGGAAATTTGCTTGCAGGAATTACTTTTGTGAATACCCAACAATCTGAGGTCTCGATGAATAATATTGACGGGAGCCAAAACGGCGCATTCTTCGATGCACAGAGCTCAGGAAACAGTGTAGCAGCAAATAACGTTCTACAAAATGTCATCGATGTAAACAATGCCAATGGTCTACCACCTAACATCAACAACAACCAGTTTACGGACAACAACTGCCAAGTAAGCAATCCAAGCGGGATCTGTATAGGAAGATAAGCAAAATCTGCCCGCTGACCGAAAAGGTGATTAATTTCACCATCACTTTTTTATGATATTTTGACTATTCAGCGGTTAAAGAATATTATTCTAACTGTACTTTCCCATAGAATAGAAGGTAGAAATAAATAAATCCAATGACAAATGTTGTTCATCAATGAACAAATTTACGAAGCGATCAGTCATAATGACCTTAATGAGTTTTGCTATTTTAGCTACAGTTTCGAGCATGCAGCTCATGCCAACCCTTTATGTCCCCAGCGTTCATGCACAACAGATTCCTATGGCTTCTCCGTCTAATTCTACAAATCTTTCTTCACTATCCAACTTGAGCATGGCAAATCAAACAGGAGAGTCTCTAATAGAGTCATTTGGGCCCCAGTCGCAAATGGAAGCCATGATTAGGGAGTTAGAAAATACAAACGCGACTAGTTTTGCCGCACGTCAGCAGATTGAAACACTTACTAGTAATATGTCTGACACTAAGCCCAACACCACTGGATTGACCGGAACAGAGAACATGACCGGCGGGGATGCAGCTAATGACACAGCAATGAGGGCTGTTATTGAACAGACCGTAAATACTAATGCAACAGGGTTTGCGGCAGATAACGTGATAAACATGACAAATCCTCAGTCTGACGGCCCTTAAGATTACACACGAATAAGAGATGTCGCTAGGCTAACTAGCAATTGGATGGCATCCTGAGAGAACTCTATATTTCTAAATTATTATCTTATGTTTCAGGAAGGCAAATCGGCAACGCCGCCTATCTTGGTGCGAATTCTCGTCCCATTCGCGAACAAGTAACCTTCAGTGTTAAAGAGTTGAATACCTATCTTGGACCCTGTACCGAACGTATTTATCATCTGGAGAATATCGCGGTGGATGTGGATTGATGGTTATAGAACCACACACCGGACAAGTTGATTTCAACGTATATTTAGAGCAGCTTTTGCAGAGTCTCATGAGATGCTTTTTCATAATCTACGAGTGGACCTTCCTGGATTGGTCTCTCCTAAATTCGAAGGTTCCCTTTTCCTGATTGATCGCACTTTTAATTTTCTCTAGTGCGTTATTCATAATCTTTTCTGCACTCTTAAAATTATCTGCCTTAACCACCATTCTGTATTTAGGTGCCGAAATATAGGTAATACTGATCGCAGTATTGGCTTTTGACATTTCTACAGAGCCAAGAAGATTCTTTATCCTTTCTATACCGTCCTCTTTGTTTAGAGATATCTCGAGGATTCCCATTATTTCTACGTGAGGGATTTGGATCTTATTACTCTCTATCTCGATTGCTTTCATAATTTCTTCGGAGAGGCCCAGACTACGAATAGATTCGATCCCCTTCCTAGAAACAGTCTCAAACAAGTCATAGACGAGATCAAATTTCTTCAGAATTTCATCCTCCAGGTTTGTCGTCTCAGAGTCTGATAAATTTGCCTTTTTCCTTACGATATCCATGAAAGCTGAAGCTTTTTCATTTTTCTTAACCTCTATCAACTTCGATTTCCTTTCGTCGCCGGTAACCTGCTTAAGCGACAAGTCGACTTCAGCCCTTGACTTGTTTACTCGTATAACCTTTAAAACGGTCTTCTGTTTAGGCCGGATGTATCTTTCAATATTTCTGATCCATCCAGTAGCTATCTCGGAAATATGGAGAAAGCCTATCGTTTCGTCGTATTCGTCAAGAGTTATATACGCTCCATGACCCGTTACCTCCTTTATCGTCACTAGAACGATTTCCCCTTCTTCGGGAAGCCGTCTAACCTCGGCAGTCATCATTAATAACGGTAAACGCCACACTTCGGCTACTTTAACGTTGCCATTAGGCTACTGGCTGCGTGAATTGAGCATAAATTCAGATCTATTCCTACATTCTGCAGTCTTGTCCATAGTCGAGGTTATAGAGCTTCGATGATGAGTTTTTTTTGAAAGCAGGGGATAAGCAACTCATGCCCCTGGTATTATAGTAGAGCGAAAATTGGGGTACGAAAACATAGCTAACCGTTGTGTCCAGGATCTAATAGTCAATACCCTTCATTGCTTTTACTCCGTTTCTAAATGGATGTTTTATTTCCTTCATTTCTGTCACCATGTCAGCAAGTTCTATTAATCTGGTTGGTGCATAGTTTCCTGTTAAGATTACTGAGGTCCGCCTCGCCTTGCACTTCAAAAGATCAAGGGCGTCTTCGATAACGATGAGCTTTAGTTTTAATGCATAATTAATCTCATCTAAGATCACTACATCATAGTCGCCAGAGCTGACTTTCTTCTTTGCGATAGCTATAGCTAGCTTCGCCGCCGCTTGATGCTCTTCCAAGGGAAGATCGTCATCGATGATACCAACAAACCCCCTCCCTGATACAACCATATCAAATTCAGGTTCGAGCCTTTTTGAGCTTGTTAGCTCCCCGTAATACCACTCTCCCTTGATGAATTGAATCATCGCTACCCGTTGACCATGTCCAACAGATCTCAAAACAATCCCTAGCGCTGCACTTGTTTTTCCTTTTCCCTTTCCAGTAAAGATCACAACTATTCCTTCTCCTTTAGACATAGCAGTTTGTTACCCGTACTCGACGGTATTGCTATATATTTGATATTAATAGTCACGATTTTGCTCATCCCATGCTTGAATCGGTAAAGTTATTCGCTTCGTTGAATTGCCTATCCATAAAAGATTATACAATATTAATGCTGGTTAATAATGACAACTGGTTGATGAAAAAAACGCTAAATTCCTTACAGACGGCTGCGGGTAAAATATGCGAGATTGTCCTCCCAATACGGTTATCTTATGCGCTGGGAAATGGCGAAACAATTGCTATCTGCACACTCTCAGACATGAGTCTTCTGAAGGAAATTGTCTCCCGTAATGATATTATGCGCAAGCTATCTCTTGTCGGAAGGCTTCTTTCGGAAAATCGAGGAATAGATAACATTCTTGAGACCGTTCACAATCACCCGCACTTGAGATATCTTATTTTGTGTGGAAGAGACGGTAAGGGACACTTACCTGGACAAGCCCTGATTTCGCTCTACAACTATGGAACAAGAGAGAACGGGTATATAGTAGGCGCAAGAGGTAGTAATCCCAAATTAAAATCGACCAAAGAAGTGATTTCATCATTTAGGTCAAATATTGAAATTGTCGACCTGATAGGCAGTAGAGATATCTTGCAATTAGAACTTTTGATAGATAAGTTGGGTGGACAATAATTGTAGGATATTATTATAAAGCCGCCGCCCGTGACCATCATTGTAAGAATTAGGCGATTCGGATTTATTAAAGTCGATAATCCTAAAATCGCGACGCGAACAAATCTCAAGCCCTAGTAATCAAAGCAGGTCGCATCTCATGGAGGTTTCATGTACTCTAAAACCGGCCTTCTGATAAAACCTGATGTTGCTGTCTGAACAATCCAATACTACCTTGTAGCAACCGGCCGTCCTTGCAAAATGTAATGCGTGGCTAATAAGTGCAGAGCCTATGCCAAGGCCCTCGAATCCCTTGCGAGTCACGACGTCCTCAATATGACCTGCCTTCCCCCCGCCATGAATAAATTTCTGCTCGACAAGAAGTGTGGTCGCTCCGATTACCTCAGCAGTCTGTTTGTCTATTGCAACAAATATTCTGTGAAGTGGGTTTGCATTGATATTGTTTAATATCTGTTCTGCTTTTTCTCTATTCCCTTCGACGTTTCCCAAATCAGACAAATTCTTAAGCGTAGGGAAGAATCCATTCTTTAAATCTCCTAATTCAATTTCTCTTACCTCGAATTTTAGATCTTCCTTGCTCATGCTCATAATACTTCCTCCAACTGTATCAGTCTTGAATCAAAGACATATCTTGACAAGAGATCGTTCCTCTCCTTCAATGAGCCCTACTTCGCTTATCTTTTTTGCTTTGAAGATATGCTAGCTTCATTTCCTTCACCCATGCATTTTTCTTCTTATAAATCCTCTTTCGCTCACGAGGCTTACACTCAGACATAATGAATGCTGCCAAGATGGGAAAATAAACTGATGAATCTCCGTAAACTATCACATTTCCATCATGAGCAGACTTGATTTTTCCCCAACTTTTACCCTCTTGCAGTGTCGCGCCTGATAAACCCCCAGTATCTGGACGAGCATCTGTGAATTGGACGAGATAGTCCTGTCCTCCTTCCTTCAACTTAAGAATCTGGAACAAAGCGGGGCCGGTCTGTTGGAAAAAGTTTTTGGGAACGCCACCTCCTAACTCAATCCCTCCAGAAATCTTATTCTTCCAAAGAATAGCTGCTGATTCCGCGACATCCAAAATCACGTTAGGGCTAATTGGTTTGTTTTCAAGGAGAAGAGGAAGCATATCAAGTCCAATCGAAGAATCAGCTACAGCCGGTAAGTAAATCGGCACGTCATTTTCATATGCACATACCGAGAAAGATCTTTCAGGATATGCAGAGTTTTTTTTCGCAGACATGCCTAAAATGTTGCACAGGTCGGCTGTTGAGGAGCTGTCAAGCAATCTCTGCCCGTCGGTCTCTATAGCTGCCTTGACTATCTCATCTTGTTTCTGTAATGTCCCAACTTCCTTGATAAATACATCATAGATACGCACGATCTGTTTCGAATAGAGAATATTGTCATCCACATCGAAATACCCTTGTCTTACGGGAAGGTCATAAGCAAAGTGAAGATCATGATAAACATTGGCCCCGGTAGACACAATCCAATCTATGAATCCGCGCTCTATCAAGGCCGAAATTGCTCGTCCCAGCCCAATTGGAGCAAGTGCACCTGCTAATGTTAAGCAAACGCAAGCCCCCTCGTTTATCATCTGCCTAGTGATCTGTAAAGCCTCATAAAGTCGCCGAGCATTGAAGCCAGTTGCGCCAAAATATTCTACTAAATCGCGAACGTGCATATTACCTGAAATGGTGGGAGGCTCTATCTTGCGCCCAGAAAAATTGTGAAATTTGTTCACTCTTTAAAGAAGTCATGATAATCACTTTAAAATGTATATGCCAAGTATATGCCGGACTACGGCATCGTATGACGTAGGTTCGGCAATGCTTAAAAATATCAAACGTATTGTTGAGAGTATGCTAGACTCAAACAACACTGACGACACGGGGCATCCCCATGCCAAAGATAACTACTATGCCGGATATTATTTCAGCAACACACCATATAGTTCTGGAGATAGTCTTCCCGGAAGAAAAACTGACGGGGAGCTTCGTTTACTTGTAGCAGCGAGGTTAAAGAGCATATCTCACATTGACACAACCAATGTCGTAATCAACGTTGTTGACCAGGTGGTATCTATCACAGGATCGGTACAAACTTATGAAAACAAACGCCGAATTGGGGAAGAAATTTGGAAAATAGAAGGTGTTGTCAAGGTTCTAAATGAACTACATGTTACTGAACCTCCCACAGCAGGGCCAACAAGAGGAGATTAGGAGGTAAGTTCTGAAATCGTCTACTTATGCGATCGAATTAGATAAATTTCATTTTACATTCCCTTCAAGAATTTTAATCGAGTCACTGAGCGTCTCAGGCTTGAAGGCATGGTATTTGTTGTTTTTCGTTGGGAATAGAATTGATCTCATGAAAGGTATTTTATACGTCTGAAGTAATGAGAGGCGTGGGCAGCATAAGGAAGATAAATCATCCCAAGACAAGAACTGGATCGCGGCAATACCCAAGAGGCAAGAAGCCCAGAAAATTGAGTCGTTCGAATGTTTTGTTAACGAGACCAATCCGCGACTACGACTCGTATGGCAAATCAGACATGACCGAATTGGTTGAAAGGATGATTAATTCGGGAGGTTTTGAGGCAGTTAACCTCGCTAACGGTATTGAAATCCTGAAAGCAATGAATAGCGACGGAAACTGCATAAAGTTCATCTCCTTTGTAGGTTCAATTATTTCAACAGGTACCAGGGGAATTATACGTGAGTTGATAAAGGAACATGCTTTTGATTGTATTGTAACAACCTGTGGCGCTTTGGATCACGATATTGCACGCACCTCTGCCAGTTATTTTGCTGGAGATTTTAGATTAAACGACTCTTCCCTCTTGAAAGAGGGTATACATAGGTTAGGCAATGTGCTCATACCCTTTGCAAATTATGGAGCGGTGATTGAGAAGAAGGTACGAGCCTGTCTAGACGAATTGTATTATAATCATAATAAGAAATTCATTGCACCTTCTGAGGTCATAGATTTCATAGGTAGCAAGTTGAACGATTCATCGTTCCTGTATTGGGCCAATAAGAATCACATACCTGTAATAGTTCCTGGGATAGTCGACGGAGCTGTGGGTAGCCAACTCTGGATGTTCCATCAGGAACACAGAGACTTTGGTCTCGATCTCCTCAAAGATCAGACCACCATTTCAGACATCGTTTATGATGACAAGCGAAGTGGTGCGTTCATGATCGGGGGAGGCATTTCTAAACATCACACCCTTTGGTGGAATCAATTCAAAGGGGGATTGGATTACGCAGTATATTTGACTACCAGTCCAGAATGGGACGGAAGTCTAAGTGGAGCCCTCGTCGAAGAAGCTGTATCATGGGGAAAGATAACTGCAAAAGCATCTCGTGTCACGATTCATGGCGAAGCCACTACATTATTGCCGTTTATTTACGCTGCCCTACACGAGAAGGGTTGATTGCAACCTCAGTAAATTTTGTTTACGCGAGATTGTGCGGAGATAAGGATCCCCATTCAGAAAAAGGGTTTCTGCAAGTGCTACACAACTTGCCAATTGGTCAAATATGTCGAATACCAAATTCTTGCGTTGATATTGAAACTAAGCCTACAGAGAAAACTTGGCACAGAAATTCGAATACAGTAGACCGCAATACTGTTCCAAATCTTTAAGATAGGCAGCAGATTCTTTCACCATTTTTCGCACATCGATTTTCTCAGAAATCACCTCTGACTTGTAGGTTCTTAACCAAGACCGTATCATCTTATCGGTTACTTCCAAATGGAATTGAATTCCAATTAGAGAACCTATGGCAAAAGCCTCTGGATACAGTTTGGAGCGAGCCAAAATTCTTGCCGTTTTAGGGAGGGAGAAGGTGTCTCCATGCCAGTGAAAAACCATCGGTCTAGAATTTTGAAACCCAGAAAATAAATCCTCCTTTCCAGAGCTTTCAATCATAATTTCATGCCAACCAATTTCCTTTTTTGGACCTTTGAATACAGTTCCTCCAGAGGATTGAGCGACAATTTGTGAACCTAAGCATATTCCCAGTAATGGTGTCTTCTCCTTACTGGATATCCTAGCGAGCTTGATTTGGTCCGTTATGAACCCGCTATTTTCATAAACTGACATAGGACCACCTAAAATAACTATTGCACTATATGGGGTTGGATCTATAGGAACCCTCTGTGTCGTAGCGTTAACTTTCTCAATCTCAAATCCGTCATTCAAAAATAACGCCTCGAAGTTACCTAGGGTCTCACATGGTATATTTTGAAGACATAGGATAGGCTTTGTCATTTATTCTGTATTCCTAAATTTTCTTTATTATTCACGTATACCTTTAAAATTGATACTTTGGACATATTAAAGGGATTGACTATGAGATGCCAATCCGACTGTCCTTCAATAAGGTATGTCAATTTTTCTGAATAAGACGCCATTAATATCAAAAGATTCAACATGCTAAATTTTAGTAAACCATAAGTACTAATACTTCCACTTTTTTGTATGGAATTTTTCGACACCAGCATTGTCGAACAAATTGAAATGAAAATGATAAGATCTTCTCAATTTGCTGTGCGGGATAGATTTCAGCGCATGTCAGACGACGATCATTGTCTAATCGCAAGCATTAGGGAACACGGACTTTTACAACCGATTCTAATTCGACCTCTCTCCCATGGTTTTGAAATAGTTGCTGGTCATCGCAGATTTCATGCGTGCAGATCCTTGCGTTGGCGATTCATTCCTTGCAAGATTAGAGAACTGGCTGACAAAGAGGCATATGAAATTCAGTTAACTGAAAATATACAACGAAAATCTATGGATCCAATAGATGAGGCAGAAGCGTTTCGAAGATACGTCGTTGATTTTGGGTGGGGAGGAGTCACCGAGCTGGCCGCAAAAATTGGAAAGAGCGAAGAATATGTTTCGCACCGCATACAACTCCTAAAACTTCCAGAAGAAGTGAAACAACACGTAATCGAGAACCGTCTTAATGTGAGCTCAGCATTGGAATTAACAAGTATTCCCTCTGAGAAGCAGAACATGATTGTGCAACAAATTAACTCAAGCGACCTAACAGTGAGACAAATTAGAGAAATGAAGTCGATGATGAAAACTACTACCTTAACCATTAATTCAGGGGCTGATCAGATCAGTCAGTCAACTCCGAGATTACTAAACAAGAAATCACATGTATTGAAACTTACAAAAAAGACTATTCTGGCACTCCGCATAACTCTAGCAAGGATAGATAACCTGATCGACGAAGTCCATTCAACTGTCGAACCTTCTGAAAGAGCGGAGATCGTTAGCTTTCTAATGGGAACTAGACTTAGAATTCATTCCTTGATTGATGAGACAATTAGGTACAAGAACGCCAATACGCGAAAGGAAGATCCTAGATTGTAAGAGAGGGAGCAGGGCAGATCATAACTACCGCCCGAGAAACGGAGGAATCCACTCGTCAAGAAACCTCTTGTATTCTTCTGGAGTATGTGTAAGTGAATGGTATGACGGCTCCTTCATTGGGATGAAATCATATACTTCGTAAGATTGTATTATGTCTCCAAAGAGGTTACGGTATATATCGCTCTCTTCATCAGCCATGTCTTCATTAAGGAATGACTGGACGCAGATCCAATCGTATCCTCCACGTGTACGTCCTGAGAATAACACAAAAGGTGCATCAGCTAGGTATTTCTTTAGCCCTTCAATTCTGCTCGCGAGATGCTGCGAAAACTTGAACCTTACCAATGCCACCCGAATAATTCGGCGACGGATCTTTTTGGTGTTTACGGAAATGGTGTAACCAGTTATCACTTGATCATCTTCTAATCTCAAGATTCTTGACTCTATCTCATCTTCGCTTAAATTATAACCATGATCTCGAAGGAAATCCCATATTTCTCTTCTATCTTGTTTGGAATCTTTACTAAGAGCAGAAAGTATTAGTTCATCAATATTGTCAATCATCAAAATTAATATGCATCTTAAATGCTAAAGCCGTTATTAAATATAATTTCTAATATACGTAGAATACGAAAGTGACACAGATTAATCTTCGTCGAGGCCGAATTCTTTCATATCGAGGAAATTCGGACCGAAGTTCATTTTAAGTATATTCCTTTATATACTCTACGGATGGCGATCTAATTCTTGACCTCGATCCTGTCTGAGGGTATCGGATATGTCATACTTCTTGGAGTTGGATTGGTAATGGCAATTTCGGTGACGTTGTTAGTAAGGGTCGAACACAAATGGCTTGGAACAAGAAAAACATTCGAATGGTTTTACACTGCGGGCAGGAATGTGAAGACTGGACTAATAGCGGCTTCCCTAGTCTCCGCATGGACTTGGGCGGCTACTCTTTTGCAATCCTCTACTGTGGCATATCAGTTCGGCATTAGTGGGCCATTTTGGTATGCAGCCGGGGCTAGCATTCAGCTGGTTCTGTTTGGTATTCTCGTGATCGAGCTGAAAAGAAAGGCGCCATCATCTCATACATTTCCCGAGATCATAAACGCAAGATTCGGAGTAAGTGCTCATAAGGTTTTCCTTTTCTTCGCGCTTATGACCAATACCATAGTAACCGCCATGCTTGTTCTAGGAGGAGCAGCCGTGATACATTCTTTAACAGGAGTTAATATTTATCTCGCATCGTTTCTTATTCCGGTGGGGGTAATAGTGTATACCTTCTTTGGGGGACTGAAGGCGACCTTCTTCGCAGAATATCTCAATGCGGCGTTCATCTTTGGAGTTGTTCTTGTCTTCGTTACATCAATCTACTTTCTGAATCCAGATTTGGGAGGAGTAGAAGGAATGTATGAAAAATTAACAGAGGCAGCTTCACTCAGGCCTGTCGCAGGTAATTCAGAGGGTGCATACCTTACAATGGCTTCTACCGGTGCTTTGGTCTTTGGTATTATCAATATCGTTGGCAATTTCGGTACTATCTTCGTTGACCAAGCATATTGGCAAAAGGCAATCGCTGCAAGGCCAAGATCAGCTGTAAAAGGATTTCTTATCGGGGGTCTTGCATGGTTTGCCATTCCATTCGCACTTGCCACTTCACTCGGACTGGCTGCTGTGGCTACTAACGTTTCCTTAACTCCAGAGCAAATTGAGAGCGGACTTGTCGCCCCTGCTGCTGCTACCCTTATCTTAGGAGATGCTGGAGCGATATTGCTTTTATCGGTGTTATTCACTGCCGTAACGACGGCAGGTTCAGCTGAATTAGTGTCTGTATCATCGTTGGTTACCTATGATGTCTATCGTACTTACGTAAAACCTTGGGCTACTGGTCGGCAGCTAATGAGAGTATCTAGGTTCACAATAATCGGATTTGGTTTAGGCATGGGTATACTCTCGTCATTTTTGTTACAGTTAGGAGCAAGTTTGCAATATATATATTTGGCAATGGGTATTCTAATTGGCCCAGCCGTTGTTCCGATTGCCTTAACTGTGTCATGGAAGAGAACGAACAAAAACGCAGCAATACTGGGATCGCTACTTGGTCTTACTGCAGGGATTTGTTCCTGGATAACTACTACATGGCTGCTGTACGGCCAGCTGTCTATTATTACAACCGGGGAGATGACGCCACTTCTTATTGGAAACGTTGTCTCCATCTCGGTAGGAGCTGCAGTCGTAGTCATTGGTAGCCTATTCAAACCACAAAACTTCAACTTTGAACTGATGAAACAAAAGATCCTTGTTGTCGATGATAGAATCAGATCTATTATAGAAAAAGACACAAATGAGATCCAGCTTAAGCGTGATGCTAAATTTACTTATCGCTATGCGATAGCTCTTTCTCTTGTCCTTGTTGTAGTCTGGCCTCTCCCACTCTATTTTTCGGGATATGTATTCTCGTTGTTTATTTATTCACTTTGGGTTGGATTAGCGTTCGCGTGGGCAAGTATAGCTGCGTGTGTTATTGTATTGTTACCGCTAATAGAATCTAGAGTCGGGATAACCCAAGTAATGAGGAAAATTGCTGGCGCATCCGTCTCATTAAGGCAAGTCAGAAGGGAACGTAAGCCTCAGCACTACGACTCCGACCTTCGCAGCCCTAAAGATGAAAATGGGATTGTGCAATCCAAAAAAGTACTTGTCGCCGTGGATGGATCTCTAGCGTCCTTACGGGCGTTAAGTTACGCAAACACCTTATTCACGTCTAATTCTAAGCCGAAAATTTACATGATGCATGTTATGGAGTGGACTGACGAAGATGATGAGACAGTTGATGAAGGTTTGGTGTCTCAAATGGAGCAAGAGGGAAGGAAAATGTTACGGAGTGTGGCATTAACATCAAGGAATCCAGATTGTGAAAGAATAGTCAAACTCGGTGATCCTGCGATTAAGATCGCTGAGATGGCAGATAAACTTGAGGTAGATATTATCATAATGGGAACAAGTGGGTTGGGTAGGACAGATGAGCGTGTAGGCCATGTAACTGGTAAAGTACTACATCTGACGTCCAGACCTACAATCCTAATCAAGTAGCTTTAATTGTTGTATGGAATCTCGGCGATGCTTGACTTTGCTTTAGTCGACGTCGGCACATTTACCTAAGTTATGCTCCACGGTCTCCTTTTCAATCAGGTTTGGAATCTTGCATGAACGAATCACTCACTTCGTTTACAAGATGTTGAGAGGGATGGTGTGATGCATAGGTTGCAATATCTTGGTAACAGCCTTAATAAATAGCATTACTGCACAAATCGTTAAAAAATACCTCTACAATTACAATCTAGTTTGATAGGCGCATTAGAGGCTTTATTATTCTCTGTAGTAACACTTCAAATAGCAGGTCCTGCTGACTACTCTACTGGAAATCCTGCACTAGATTTCTTTTACACACTGTTTAACGGCATCAGCGAAGTTCCTTTGTTCAGCTCTCCATTAAACGGAATTTTGATCCTGGCTGGTGTCATCATTGCATCAAGATACGCCGGAGCAATGATGGTAATATCGGGTCTGGTTGGAGCGGGGATGGCTATTTTACTGGGGGCACCTTTCGGGCTTGTTACGTTTGGTCTTTTCGGGTATAACTCAATCTTGACGGGTATGGCCTTCTGGTCAGGTCCGTTTACTAAGACAAATAAAGCAACGTTCTGGCTCTCCATATACGGTGCTGCTGCGACTGCAATAGTATGGATGGCATTTGCTCATTTGATGGGCGATATGTTCAGCCAGTGCCTTGGCCCACCCGATGCAGCGTGTACATCAAATTCGTGGGCTATTCCTGGCTTTACTTCCTCATTCATATTCACGACATGGGCTATGATGTATGCTTCCCAAAGATATGGTCGTGATATATGGCCTGGTCCGCCACCGCCCCCAAGTGCAGCAAAGCTCATTGCAGCTAGTAGCAATCCTGACACCAAGGATGACTTTAAGTGGACAGCAAAAGAATTCACGGTTGCGACACTAAAGGGAGTTTCTCAAGTCACGTTTGTCGAGAACTGGAAGACGGGTATTTTCTGGGTAGTGGGGCTAACCTTAGCGTTTGAACTTGCTCCCCTTGTGGACGTCAACGGTGACCCTATGAATCAAGATCGTCCTTGGTGGACAAACGGCTTCACAGCAGGATGGGATCCCCTATCTCCCTTGTTTCTGGGAGGAGTAATGGCTCTTATCGGATCGGCTATAGGAGCGGCGTGCGCGATATTGACAAAAATACCGACTGCTGAGATTAGATTGGGCCTTCATGGGTTTAACCAAGTCTTGGTGATGATAGCTCTGACTAGCTTCCTGCCGCTGACCTGGCAGTCATTCCTGATCGCTGTCTTTATGACTGTGGCCTGTTCGCTGTTCGTGATGCCTGCCCTACAAAGATTCTTTGGTATGTGGGGGCTGCCTGCTTTAACCGGGCCATTCGTGTTCACTGCATGGGTCGCACTACTGGGAATATCAGGGTTCGAGAATATTCCTGCAGGTATTGGCTGGTCACGCCCTTAGATCGAAAGAGGGCCTGGAGACCGACCACCACTCTTTTTTGTTTTGGAAGCCGATGTTGATTGATACCTTTAGATAGATGCTAGGTGTTACCCTTCTGTAATCGGATTGGAGCCCGAACAGTTTCGTGAATTTTTGAAGTATTCAAAGGGAAGAATGGACGGTCTTGCCGATCCCGATAAATTACACTTGTTTATGGATTGGTGCAATAGGAAGGACTTCGAAGAACTTTTGTTGCGCCTCAGCTCCGAGTCAAGGGGTGGCTGGGGAGAGAACATCTTCCTCGATTTTACTACAAAAAGAATAATTATCAGCAGAAAGAAGTTTTTTAGGAAATTTCTGGACTTGGGCTACGTTGCTGGAATGGCGCCCTATCTGTACCTTATCTTGAGCGAGAAGGTTAAGAATTCAGACGTCATGAAAAAGTCGGCCTCTATAGACGTTAATTCAATTTTGCTCAGACCTCAAAGTTTCTATGTGTGGTATGATGACGTGGAGCGCATAGAGATTCGGAAGGGTACCGAGACTATCGTCCATAATATGATGGGATCAATGATTCAAACTAATTTTCTTACGATCACAACGAGTGAAAAGACCTATGATTTCAAGTTGCCTACAAAGAAGGATGGTCACTTCGATAGAATCTTTTTTTGGCTAGATTCGCTGATTCCGGTGACAGTGATAAAATCTTAAGAACCGTAATAGATTGTAGCTAATAAGATGAGGAGCTATTGTCGACGTCGACTCAATTCTAAACCGATTCCGGTTGCCGAATAATTGTCAATAATTTTTTAGACTTAAATAATTCAAGTAATTAGTAGTAGATGAGGTATTTGGAAATATGATGTTAGCACCTAGAGAGGTGGATAAGATGATGATCTGGACAGCTGCTCAGATCGCAAAAGGAAGAAAGGGTAGGGGCGTTAAATTGAATTATCCTGAGACTGTCGCCTATATTGCAGATCATGTTGTTGAAGGAGCAAGGGACGGAAAGAGTGTTGCAGAATTGATGAAGTCTGCTAGAACTATATTGAAAAAAGCTGACGTGATGTCAGGCGTACCTGATATGATACACACAGTACAAGTAGAGTGCACCTTTCCCGATGGCACAAAGCTAGTGACCGTTCATGACCCAGTTCAATAGCTAGATGGAGTATGATACGAATGGTTAAGAAGACAAAAGCAAAAGTAACCGCTAAAAAAAACAACTACCCAGCAGAAAGGAGGTATCTAATCGCATGATTGCCGGAGAATATGTTTTGAGATCAGAACCTGTTATCTGTAATGAAAACAGGAAGACAGTTAAAATAAAGGTCAAGAATACCGGTGACAGGCCGTGCCAAATAGGTTCGCATACTCACTTCTTCGAAGTGAACAAGGCATTAGATTTCCCTAGAGAAAAGGCTTATGGATTCAGACTGAATATCCCAGCCGGAACAGGAGTTCGATTTGAACCAGGCGATGAGAAGGAAGTAGAACTGACTGAAATAGGTGGGGCGAGGATCGTTTACGGATTCAATGGTCTTACGATGGGCGGGCTAAGATCGTCTCATATAAAGAGTGCTGCTCTGGAAAAGGCTAAGAGAGCAGGATACAAAGGAGCTTAGAAAGGAGAATGGAGGCTTAGATAAAAATGGTTCTAAAATTAACAAGAAAACAGTATACTGACTTATTTGGCCCAACGACAGGCGACAAGATAAGGCTTGGAGATTCTGAGTTGTTTATAGAGGTAGAAAAGGACTTGATCACCCCCGGCGATGAGTGTGTTTTTGGCGGAGGGAAAACGCTTAGAGACGGCTTGGCTCAGACTCCCGGCGTTACAAATGCCAATGGCGCCCTTGATTATCTCATTACTAATGCAGTAGTCCTTGACCCAGTGCTTGGAATCATAAAAGGTGATATTGGCATAAAGGATGGCAAGATTGCAGGAATAGGTAAAGCGGGTAACCCGTATACTATGGATAAGGTCGATCATCGCTTGGTGGTATCGGCATGCACGGAGGCCACTGCAGGCGAGCACACGATCTGCACACCCGGACATTTCGATACCCACATACACATGATCTCTCCGCAGCAGTATATCGATGGAATCAGCAACGGTATCTGCAACATGATTGGTGGAGGAACCGGGCCTGCGGATGGCACAAATGCAACAACATGTACACCAGGTGTGTTTAACATCAGTAGAATGATGGAATCAGTAGAAGACACACCGATGAATTGGGGATTTTTGGGTAAAGGAAATGACTCTCATCCATCGTTAGCGCCTTTATTGGAACAGATCGAGGCAGGTGCATGCGGACTTAAGGATCATGAAGACTGGGGAACTACAGCATCCGTCCTAGACGCTTCTCTTAAAGCATGTGACGCAACTGACACTCAGTTGGCAATCCATACAGATTCCATAAATGAATGTGCTTACGTTGAGGATACTATAGATGCCATTGATGGAAGGACACTGCACACCTATCACACTGAAGGTGCAGGAGGGGGGCATGCTCCTGATATAATGAAAATCGCTGGTGAGCACTTTGCATTACCATCATCGACGAATCCAACAAGACCATATACTGTCAACACCATAGACGAACATTTGGATATGCTCATGTTCTGCCATCATCTTAATCCGGCAGTAGCAGAAGACGTTGCATTCGCGGAATCCCGAATCAGAGCCGAGACCATTGCTGCAGAAGATGTCCTACACGATGAGGGTGTGCTGAGTATGTATTCATCAGATAGTCAGGCAATGGGACGAATTGGTGAAGTTGTTATTAGAGCATGGCAGACTGCTGACAAGATGAAGAAAATGAAAGGAAAGCACAAAGAAGAGACTGGCGATAACGACAATCTAAGAGCGAAACGATACATAGCAAAAACCACAATTAATCCTGCGATTACCCATGGTGTAGCTGATTATCTTGGTTCACTTGAAACTGGAAAGTATGCTGACATAGTCATGTACAATACCGCCTTCTTCCCCGCAAAACCAAAGATGGTCTTTAAGGGAGGATTTATAGCATGGTCCATCATGGGAGACCCGAACGCTTCGTTACCTACACCAGAACCTGTCTACTATAGGCCTATGTTTGGTGCCCTCGGAAGAGCTGTCAAGAAGACATGTTTTACATTCACTTCAAAGGCGGCCGTGAAAATGGGTGTTCCAGAGAAGTTAGGCCTGGAAAAGATTATACTTCCTGTCAAGAATTGTAGAAGCATTAGTAAGAAAGACATGATGTGGAACGACAAGACTCCTGATATCACCATCGATCCGGAGACATACGAGGTGAAACTGGATGGTAAAGTCGCAACTGTAGAACCAGCCAAGGAATTATCCTCTGCACAGAGGTACTTCATGGCATAAAAGAATGTCGTAAAATCCTTTTTTTATTTTTTTAGCTACAACATAGAGAACCAGGTAAAAGGTACGACCAGCGGTAGTTGCGATCCTAACTCCTGGTTTTTTAGAGGTGGCATTTGACCTCAATCTTTATTTCTTGCTTGTGAAGATAGTTGCTTGATGTCGAATACTAATTTTGGCGTATGGAGACCTATGGCTGAGAGTGTAGAATTCAATGCCCTAGAATCAAATTCCAATGCTGTTACTGCCGTTGCAGATACTGTGAGGACAACTTTGGGACCTAAGGGATTGGATAAGCTCTTAATAGATCAAGCCATGAATCGTCACATTTCTAATGACGGGGTTACCATACTTCTTTCTCTGCGCGCAATACATCCAGTAGCACGTATGATTGTTGAAATAGCGGAAAGGCAAGAACAATTAGTTGGAGATGGTACCACTACCGCAGTGGTGATGGCTGCTGAGATGATCAAAGAAGGAAAAAGGCTAGTAAAAGAGTTGGGTGTGCATCCTACAAAAGTGGTTGAAGGAATAGATAGTGGAGTTAAACACGCTTGCGATCTATTGCGGGAGGAGACCAAGACTATTTCCATTTCCGATATAGGACTTGAACAAGTGGTCCGGACATCCTTGTCTTCAAAACTTGACGGGCTTAAACTTTCAAAACTTGTGATATCTGCATTGAGAACGGTAGGTGACAATGCGAGATACAATAAACTATATGATTTCGACAAATCTATAATGGTAATAAGACGTACAAACATGGATGATGCCGTTGTTAATGGGATAGTTTTGGAACGGAAGAAGGTCGATCCCGAAATGCCGACCGAAGTAAAGGAGGCAAAAATCCTGATCGTTAAGATGGATCTAAAACCAGTCAAGGAATCATGGCTAAAAGAGGGAAGTAAATACGATGAAATCTTGAATATGGAAAATGATAGGGTATCAAAATCAAAAGAGATAGTAGATAAATTAGTTTCTACCGGAGCAAATACAATTCTAATTGCTTCTACAGAAGTCGATCAAGTGATTGAAGATCTACTAGTTGCAAGAAAAATATTTGCAGTAAGAATCTCAACAGATGAGATTGAATATGTATCAAGGTACACAAAAGCAAAACCAATCAGGATGGTCGAGGAGCTGAGCAGCGCAGGAAGATTTAGAGAAAATGACGATCATTTGTTGGGATATGCAGATGTTGTGAGGGAAGATGAAGAGAATGCGGTGGTTTACATAGAAAATGGCGCAGGTAAAAATATCGTTACTATGATAGTTTCAGGAACGACCAAGGAAACATCGCTTGAACGATGGAGAGCTGCTATCGATGGAGTGAATGCAGCAGAAGCTGCTCTTAATGAAGGAGTAGTAGCAGGCGGAGGGTCAGCTGAGCTACACGTTATCGATAAAGTGAAGAAACTAAGGCTTAAGGGGCTGGAGCAGGTAGGACTTGAGGTTGTTGTATCGGCTCTTGAAAGTATCATGCGACAAATTCTGACAAATGCAGGTTATAATGGATTGGAAAAAGTAATGGCAGCAAAAGCCTCACCGTCTGGCTTCGGGATTGATATAGATTCGGGGGAACCAGTTGATATGTGGAAGAGGGGGATACTGGATCCTTTAAAGGTAAAGACAATGGCTCTAGAAGCTGCTGCCGAGATATCTAAATCGGTTCTCCGGATAGACAGAAATTTGGCAGCTGAAGATTTAAGTCCTCAATCACTTTCTGATTCGAAGAGGTAATAGAGAGGAGTAGGAGTAGAAATTCAACCTTGCTAATACGTCACTGCGTCGAGGAAAGTAATATAGACGAAAATTATCTGGTGACAGATCCAACTCGAATAAAACATGTTATAGTTTCTGGCGGCAAGATCCATTCGATGTCTGGATTCATCGATCCAGCTTCACATTTGAATGTTGACTATTCTCTACATAGAGTGACAAAATGCGTTATCGCAGAAAAATTTGAAATAGGAGCTCAGGTCAAGATAGAAGATAATGGGTTGGTTTTTGCTTTAGTTGGTCCATCATCATATGGTCATTACGGTAGTGTTGATTATACTCAGAGATTGACAGATATGATAGATAAGGTAAAGGAAAACGCAAAGATATCTCCCACGTCGTCAGTCCAGACTTCCCCTTCAAATTCCAATAACGCTAATACGGACACAAAAGCATGAAATAGAGGTAGAGGTAGAGAAAATTTAGTATGCTAACGGTCAACCGAATTCTGGGTAATATATACAACGATGAACACTTAAACACTTCTTTCAAGGAGTTGGTTTCAAAACAGCAAAATGAAACCTTTTTAATTACTAGAACGGAATCGCAGAGGCAGAGGATGAGAAAGGTCTCCAATAAAGGAACGGACATCGCTTTGAGCCTCGATTCTGGGAGCCATCATCTGAGACATGGAGACGTACTTCTCTTAAATGATGATCAGATCGTAGTTGTTGAAATTGAACCAGAAAATGTACTACAAGTAGAGATAAACAAAGAAACACTTACAGGCGATGCTGATAGTGTAATTAAGATACCTGTCCAAATAGGTCATACGATTGGAAATCTCCACCGCCCAATTAAGCTTGATGGATCTAGAATATACTTTCCAATTCAGGCTGAATCTGAAATTGAAATGTTTCGAAAACTCTTTCACCCTTTTCATCATCATATAGAGATCCAAAGCAAAAAGATTGTGTTTGAACC
>JBOGPP010000268.1:0-6175 GCA_050748485.1 Nitrososphaeraceae archaeon
ATCGGAGTGCTGCTCTTTAATGTGCTCGATTACCTTACGCTTAGCTATTGGAAATTCAATATCTTTCAGCATCTGTCCTACTTCAGCAACATTGGAATAACTTTCGACATTCACTTCCTTTCTTTGGCCTTCTATTCCACCCTGTTCGCTGACCACTTTTCCTGTCTTGCCTTGTGGCTCATCTTCTGTAGGAATTTGCTCTATATTCTCCCGTTTACCAGTTTCCATGAATTACTATGATCTTTATTGCATTTTAGTTACATAAGGCTTCTTCAATGGATTTAAAAATGGACCCAATAGATGTCAGTTGGCATATCATTCAGAACTAATCAATCTGAATAGTTCGTTGCCGGATCTTGATACAAACTCATTGATATTCTATGCTGCAATCAACAAAAATGACTTTGACTAACTCAGAACAAGCAACTTATAAAAGTGATAATTCGCATAAGCATTTATTCTATCCAGAAGCAAAAGTTCATCAGAGTCACAATATTGAAACTAACAAGCTATCTATTCTTGGTGAATCCGTTATTGCCAATTCATAAATATTATTCTGTACATACGTCAATTGTATGGCTGACCAAAAAGTTGACGTGAATGGAGAAGAAGTGAAAGTCGCTTATGAAAATATAAAACAAAAATATGGCGAATTACAAAATGCCTACAAGAAATACTTTCCAAAAGTCGATTTCAAACTTATTGAAGATTTGTTAATGCGCAGCATCTCTTTTGATAAGAACGAGCACATGTATGCAATTAACATCATAACGAAAACCCCAATAGATACTGAGGCAGCTCGGAATTTCTTTCTGGAAAAGATAGACCAAGTACCTTCATCATATGAAAAGGGTACACATTATTTAGTAAATACTAAAGCAACCTTCGCATTCCTATATGATATTCAAAGCTTTGATAGTGTTGATAAAATCTATGGCGACTACGAGGGATTCACAAGCACAGTCGGCAATATATATGAACATCGTGGTTCAAATGAACAGAGTAGGATATCAAATGAGTAAACTTGTAATTCTTGCTGTTTAGTCTATAAAAGGATAAAAGATTATTTAGATAAGCGTAGCTGTTACGTCTTCCACGTCAGAATAATGTAACTATTAATTATCCAATATAAAAATGGAGCTTTCTGTTATTTTGTTGATGAATTGAGGACATTGCACTAGTCCATGTACCATAAAATCTTGATATATTATGCTTGCCAATTATTTTAATGAGTAATTCAAGTACATTAACTCCAAGAGAAAAGACGTTATTGGCAACTCGCTTTTTTAAATTGTTATCTGAAAAAAACTTAGATGCCGAACGGACAGGTCAATCACTGGCATTTTCAACAGACAGTATTTGGGAGACAGACTATCTTGATGGAATAAGTAAAGAAAGTATCACGCCTATAATCATAGATCATCTGAGGAAATTAGATTACATAATAGTACATGCTGATGGGAAAATAAGCATTAACAATAATGGAAAGGATCACTACAATGAAGAAATAGTAATGCCTGAGAATATCCAGTAATTCAAAAATACCATAAGCGATAAAAAAACGGAAAAATATGTACAATCTCGAAAAACCGGACGATTTAAACCCTTTTTTTAAGCAAGTAGAAAAAGACAACGTACGATATGTACTTTTAGGGGAAGCATCCCATGGAACTTCTGAATTTTATAAATGGCGAGCTGAAATTACAAAGCGTCTTTTCTCTGAAAATGGATTTTCTTTTATAGCTGTTGAAGGTGATTGGCCTGTTTGTTATAGGGTGAACCGTTACGTAAAAGGAATGTCTGCTTCTAACGAAAATGCATATGATGTTTTATATTCTTTTAATAGATGGCCTACTTGGATGTGGGCTAAGAAAGAAATACTTGATCTTATTGAATGGCTAAGAGAATATAATATAGCACTGCCTGAAGAGCAGAAAGTTGGCTTCTACGGTCTAGATGTCTATAGTTTATGGGAGTCATTGGACGCAGTTATAAAATATCTGAAGAAAGCTGATCCACAAGCTGTACAAACAGCAATCCACGCATATCGTTGTTTTGAACCATATGAGGAAAGTGTTGAAGATTATGCCAGAGCTACTGCATTTGTGCCCGATTCATGTGAAGATGAAGTTATTGAGATGTTAATAGATTTACACAGTAAAGCCAGTCAGTATAGAAGCGATGGCCTAGCAAAGAAAGAAGCATACTTTAACGCAGAACAAAACGCAATAGTTACAAGAAATGCAGAATTATACTATCGAAAAATGATACAAGGTGGTACTTCTACGTGGAATATACGCGATACACACATGATGGATACCCTTACACGCCTAATGGAATTCCATGATACAGATTCAGCAAAATCAATAGTTTGGGCTCATAATACACACATAGGTGATGCTAGGTTTACTGATATGACCCAGGCTAATATGGTAAATCTAGGGCAGCTTGTTCGTCAACAAGCAGGTCAAGAAAAGGCTCTGTTGGTTGGTTTTGGAACATACAGTGGAACTGTTATTGCAGCAAGGGAATGGGGAGAAAGAATGGAAAAAATGAATGTTCCTCCTGCCGTACAAGGAAGTTGGGATAATGTTATACATAAGCTAAGTGATGGTAGAAATAGCCTGCTGGTATTTAGAAAAAATAAATCGGAGGAATACGCAAAAGAAGAATATCGAATTTATGAAGCCCCTGAAGAAAACCTAAGAGCAGAAAAGAAAAGAGGGCAAAGAGCAATTGGTGTAGTATACAATCCTGAACATGAAAGATATGGAAACTATGTGCCAACTGTTCTTACAGATAGATATGACGCATTTGTTTATTTAGATAAGTAAAATGCAATACATCCACTTCACATGCCTGCGGAAGCAAGGGAAGTTAAAGAAGACCTTCCAGAGACTTTCCCTACAGGATTATGACAACCTGCATCTATCTGGTTATTAGAAAACAGCTCTTTTTCTCAAAAAGAACAATGAACCGGTGAAGAACTAATGAAAGCGGAGTTGGAATACGCTCTTTTCTAATCAATTAATCAATTAATTCATCATTGGTTTCAAATGTGGATATAGAGTAGTATACAGATTTAGAACAGTTAAATCTGATACAGTCCAATTATTAGCTATAAGATTAAATTGAAATTAGATGATAATGCTAGGAAAATACAATTTGCTGATACTGTTTGTACATGTAAATCTTGTAATCATGCAATTGCGTTAGACTGTTTAGATGCTAATTGCACCTGTTGCAGAGAAAGTGATCATTCTATGGTTTTAGATGGGATGGAAGGATTTTCCACATAACTAACAATTTACAGAGAAATTCCATTTAAAATACTGATAATAATTTTGAATCACTCTGAGTATATAATGCTAAATGTAGTCTGACACATTATCTTATATCAAAATTATCGGATAATAAAATGTAAATTCTTAAGATTCTAATTAAGAGGAAAGTTATATACTTATCAATTTATGGCATATTGCATCGAAATTTATAAGTTAATCTCAAGCTTATCATAGATCTAAGATCGTATCTATAGTCATAATCATGATTTGCAATAGAGGTAGCTGTAAACAGATCGGTATTATATAAAATGTAGATCAATAAAATTAGAATATATAATGAATAAAAATGATGATGATCATGCAAATAACAGCAAATTTAATCTGGTTATCATAGGCACTGGTGCTGCAGCATCAACTGTGGGATATGAATGTGCTTCACAAGGCTTGAAAGTTGCAATAATAGATTCAGGGCCTTTTGGTGGCACGTGCGCATTAAGAGGTTGTGATCCCAAAAAGGTGCTAGTAGCAGCAGAAGAGACTATGGATTGGAATATGAGAATGAAAGATAAAGGTATTTCCCATGATACTAATATCAGTACTCATATCGATTGGCTTCAACTAATGAAATTTAAGCGGTCATTTACCCAGACTGTTCCAAAAAATAGAGAAGAAGCCTTCTCAAAAGCTGGTATAAAGCCTTTTCATGGCACAGCTCAATTCATGGATAAGAGCAAGCTAAGGATTATAGATAGCAATACTAGTCATGAAGAAAAGCTTACGACAAATTTATCAACTAATTCTACAACCAAACAAAGAAATAAAGATGTGGAGGATCAGATTATTGAAGGAAAATATTTTGTTATTGCTACTGGCGCAAAACCTAGGCCACTGGGTATTGAAGGGGAAGAGAAATACGTAACACCCAGTGATCAGTTTCTTGAACTAGACCAAATACCAAAAGAAATTGTATTTATAGGTGGTGGCTATATCTCATTTGAATTAGCGCATATCGCTGCCCACGCTGGTTGTAAAGCTACAATTTTGCATCGCAGTAACAAGGTACTTTATCCTCATTTCGATCCTGATCTTGTTAAGGAGCTGATCAAAAAGTCTAGAGAATTGGGAATTGATATACTGCTTGGGAACGAAGTGACAAAAGTCTCTAAAAAAGAAGATACCTCAAATAAAATAATAGTATATTCAAAATCTAGCGCAGACTTTGACGTGGGCGTTGAAAATCGGCTATCAAGTATTGAAACTGATATGGTAGTTCATGGTGCTGGAAGAATTCCTAATATTGATAATCTAAACCTATCGGCAGCAGATATTGAATACGATAATAAATACGGGATCAAAGTTAATGAATTTCTTCAAAGTATCTCTAATCCTAATGTTTATTCGGCCGGCGATGCCACATTGAACCTTGGTGGATCTCCATTGACTCCAGTAGCAATATATGAAGGGCAAATTGTCTCACATAATTTGTTAAGTGATGGTGATAAGAATAACAGTAATAGCAACAAGATCAAACCCAATTACTCTGGAATACCCAGTGTGGTTTTTACAATCCCTACCTTATGCTCAGTCGGCATACAGGAACTTGAAGCAAAAGAGAAAGGAATAAGGCTCAAAGTTAAGCATCAATATACTTCTTCTTGGTTCTCATCTCGTAGAATAGGGGAAAATCATTCCTCTTTCAAGATTCTATTAGATGAAAATGAAAATACAATTTTGGGAGCTCATTTGATGGGCCACAATTCTGAAGAAGTGATTAATATATTTGCACTAGCAATTAGATTAAACATACCCTTAAGAAAACTCAAGGAAAGTGCAACGTTATTTGCTTATCCTACAATAGCATCAGACATAGTATCAATGTTATGAAATTAAACGTTTCATTTGTAGGCTCGAACCCATATTACTGCTGTTAAATATTTCGACACCTATAAAAAATTTGAACTTACCTCGGTAGATCTTAAGCAATAATATCTCTAGCCGGCTAATTAACCTAGTAATTTGGATGAGTTCATCTTTTACTGTTTCTATTCGATTCATAACAGTCTTCAAGCTAATCCTGTTCCTAATATAGAATAAAATCCCCCCCTAGCCAATTCTCGATTAGACAATGATCAATCACTAATCTAAATAATGTGAGAGTACTACGAGACAGAATCTGGTAAATAACGAAGGATGCAAGTCCAATATCCCTATAAGATCAAGGTATAACGTTATCATTGGTATAGTTAACGTCGTAACAAATGAAAGTGATTTAAATGATTAGATGCTTAATAAGTATAATGACCGAAGAAATAAAAGATGAGTTTCATAACTTAGGATTGGATTTAGGGAAGTTAGTAGATGAGTTATCAAAACTAACTGAAAGTAATCCCAGGCTACAACAGACATATAATCTTGCTAATCAGATTAAAGATAAATATAATAGCCTAGTGGGAGATCTAGTCGAATTTGCAAGAAAAAGCCAGTAATGAAAAAATCCTTCGTTATATAAGATTGAAATTAGATATGACGAATTAATTTGACTTCGGTTAGGACCAATATACGTGATTTATCATCTGAATGCAGTATACAATGGTTTACGTCATTTTATCGATCTGCTTCAACTGGCCAATAGTTCAGCGACCAATATATAGAAGGCATATCTGCCATTTTTGAACCAACAAGCAGATGTGGCAATGCTAATAGATTTCTAAATGAGCCAACAGACATTTTTACTCTATAAGGCTTTGGAGACCTATCACTTACGATATAATATCCTAAAGCACCTCTTCCAGATTCTACTCGCTTGTAAGACTCACCAGCAGGACCTTTGGGATTTGGCTGTAATTTGGCTCTAACTTCTCCTGATTCTGGCATTTTATCTAGTAATTGTT
>JBOGPP010000269.1:0-4209 GCA_050748485.1 Nitrososphaeraceae archaeon
TAAGGCGTAAGGCGTACTCGAGCTTGAAAGCTAGCCATCAAAACTCCTCGAAATTAGACTGACAAGAACGGGGTACGTCTGATGAATAAGCGTTGTTACCTCGTACAAAATAGAACCAATTCATTGCCTTATCTTCGAACCAAAAGTGGGGCTAGCTTCGTCCTCGTTCTACTTCAAAACCAATTTTCACTTCTGCCTGGTATTCCTCTATCTTTTGATCTTCTATTCTAAGCGTCACTCTTCCTAATTCTGCCCACCTTAAACTCTTGACTGATTTCGCAGCCTCATCAACGGCGTCCTTCATTGCTTCAGCAATACTTGTAGGAGATGTACCGACGATGTGAATGTACTTGTAAACCATGTGAGCTAACCGCCTTATTCATATAAAAACGGCTCTACTGGGAGTAGCTCACTCAATTATGATGTGTTGAGCCATTTCCTAGGCGATGAGAACTATCCCCCGGGTTCAGCTGAGCTTCGATTCACAATACTTATCCCTGTTATTCTAGCGTCATCCGGATTATTGGGCTGATCTGCTTGTCCGAAGGAAGAAGTAGTAGGGAGACCAGCTATTTTGTCCACAATTTCCATACCCTGAATTACCCTTCCGAATGCAGTGTATTGTCCGTCCAAGAACTGAGAATTATTAGTAACGACAAAAAATTGTGACCCAGCACTATTGGGGTCGGCGGATCTTGCCATAGAAACAATGCCCCGAATGTGTGGTACGTCATTGAACTCCTCGTCTATAGCATATCCCGGACCTCCAGTGCCCCAGTTGTTTCGCTGTGATTCATTCCCTTTGGTATTGGGATCTCCTCCTTGGATCATGAAATTACCAATTATTCTATGAAAAATAGTATTGTTGTAAAACCCATCCTGTGCAAGTTTCTTAAAATTCTCGACATGGTTTGGTGCCACCTGCGGTAGAAATTCAATTGTTATTGGGCCTTGCGCCGTCTGAATGATAGCAGTTTCCTGGGTGGAATTCGAGTTAGCAGAGTTGGTTGAATTCGCTGCTACAGGTCGAGAACCTACTGTTGTGTTATTGAGATTAGAACTAGTACCATTATCTTGTTGTTCTCCTGACATAGATTCAGACTGATAGTCCTGATTAACTTTATAAACCAATACACCGAAAACAAGGCCCGGTGTATTGGATACAAAGCTGGGCGACGCGTAAACAAGGCTAAATGGTTGGTCTGGTTGCTCACTTAAGGGGAACTTCAAATCCTGAGTGTACAAGGCAATTGTACCTGGTTGATATACTGGCTGAATTCCTGCAAGTTGTCCTCCCTGAATCGAGGCATATGCCTGTGGACTATACGGGATGAGCTTCCCAAGTAACGTATTATTCCAAAACATAGGAGTAGGAGTAAAACCGTCCTGTTCCAAATAATCCATTTCATTGAATCCACCAATCCGAATAAACCATTGTTTCTTGCTTTCGTCCCCTCCACTCCCAAGTGTGTAGAAGGAAGTTCCATTGGCTCCTGGGAATCTCTGCCCCACCAGATACAATACCACATAGTCCGAATCTAATTCCTTGGCTATTTCGTAGCCTTCTTTCTCTGGCTCGATGAACATTTTGGCAAGCTCGGCTATCCGTGTCTGGTTTATGGTGGCATTATCGGCCAGACTCGTTCGATTGGCCAAGGTAGTTATCCAATACCCATAGTCCCACCAGGAAGCGACAACAGAATCCTTAGGAGTGTTATTGGAAATCCAATTTAATGCATCTATCCAGTCTGCCACCTGCATCCTGTATCCAGTTCCGCCATTTGCAATGGATGGCGGAACATCTGCTGAGGTTACCCAATTAATATTTGGTGGATAAAATAGGGGGAGGGTTAGAAGGAAAATAAGGGCAACAGCAAATGAAATTACTATTGGCTTATTATGAGAAGGTTTCGATTTAAGACGCTCGACTCTTTTCTTTTCCCTACCTCTAGCCACTTTATGTGGACCTTCGAGATAAGCACCGGAGGAAGAGTACCTTTCCATAAAGATTCTGGTCAAATCGAACAGCCCCATTGATGCCAGAACAATGACGCTGATCGAGGAGAAGACAAGCAGCCTTGCGAATGTCGCGCTTACATACAGCCCGGTGATCCCCAGTATCAAAGCAAAGATCGTCATATCATTTCTCTTCCGAAACGCCATCCATATGCCAAATCCAGCGAACATCATCAGTATCGAGTAATCAATGAAGTAATCTACTATGGTCGGTGTAAAATGTTCGGCTACTGATGCCGTTAATTGATTTTGAGCTGAAAGAAATGGGTTTATTGCATTTAAGTATCTAAACGAAGGTGAATAGTACGCTTCAGTCAACATTACCCCAACACTAATAACGATGAAGGCACCGAGAACGATTCCGGAATTCCGAATCGAATGCTCAGATGACGTAAACCTCCTCATAAAGAAAGTGACCGCCAAGAATACTGTTCCACCAATCAATGCGATTCCGGGGGGCCCAAATACAAACGAAATTCCAGGCCTCGGAAATATTCCCGCAGTGGCTAAGGTTATGACGGTTATGCATATAGCTACTACCAAAGGAATACCCAAGTCTTTTCGGAAAAATGGGATAGCAATAAAGAAGATCGATAGAGGTATTGCAAAGTATTGAATGCCACCCCACGAAGCATTTGCCAAACCTAGCAAGAATCCAGCCAATAGCGCTTTGAGTATTACAAATTTAACTTGCCTCCCTTTTATTGCGGAAACAAATAGGTACGTTGCTACAATACCGAGGAATAATCCCAATGGTTCTGACTTGAACCATCCTAAGTTCCCCCTTTGAATTATAGCTGGAGTAAAGGCAAAGAAGAGGGAAGCAAAAAGGCCCGCTGAAGTTCCCTTCAATGTTCTAACGAGTGCAAAAACTGCTATGGTAGTAAGAGAACCCATCACAACAGGAAAAATTATGACGAAGTCCAGAAGCGAGGAACCAGCCCCAAATATCTGATAAAGAAACGCTGCCACGATATGTAAACCCGTCTGGGAAGTCGCAGGGACGTCCCTTCCCTCTGGATACCAGGACATTGTATCGTGCCAGTTTAGATATGCTTGCAGACCATTATCAACTATGTATTTGGTCGCTCGATAATCAAAATAGGGATCAAATTCGTTGAGAAAGTAACCATATTTTATAGGATAAGACCTGATAATGAAGGCGGTCGAAAATGATATTGCAAGTACTGCTATCACTAGCAAGTGTTTGAGTTGAAAGTGGAAACGTCCTGTTTTCAGCAGCGTTTTACTACCATCAAGCATGGTAAGACAGGTTAAACTAACCTCTTTTTTACGTTACTGATACTCGGCCCATATTCCGTTGGGGTGACAGAGGATGATCGAATAGCATAGACTTTAGGTTGAAACCACCGAGACGAAATTCAAAGTTAGCTAAGTATTAGCAACTTACAATTCTGTAAGTGCTCATAATCCTTAGGACTCCTGAGATATTTAAGAAGAAAAATGTAAACATGGCTTCGAATTTTTATAATTTGAAAAGAATCAAACGAAGCTTTCTATACACAATCATATCATAAGATGATAGTGGCAGCGATGAAGATTCAGAGTTACACTGAAGATTTTCGTGTTGTTGATGTGGAGAAGGTATTTGTCTGAGCTGCCACTTCCCAAAAAAAGATTAGGCCTCTTCAGTGTGACTTTTGTAATCATGTCCAAAGCCTAGTACTAGGATTTCGATGTAAATCTTGAAATAGTCATCTGCAGGGTCTACACCTTCAACACCATACTCCTATCAATTAATCTCAGCACGTAATTGTTCAGTTCTTAAGTGCTAGAAATTGTCGGGGGCTATGTATTCGGTTCCATTCTAAGTGCATCGATAGAATGCTACTATTTTTTTGCTCATTGAACTACCATTACTGCCAAATCTAATCTCTATGGCACTGGAGTTTGATCATTGTAATGAATGCAAGCAGTGAAAATTCAGATCCTCCTGTGTTTCGTTGAAATTGGAATTCTAGTTCTTTTTGGTAATACTAACTATGTCTCCATCGGCCAATCTATGGTCTAGTCCTACTTTTTGCGCGCTAAATTTTACGCTATTGCCCCAAACCTGAGCATACTTGAAGTCAGCGGTCATAGTTCTGCGTATCTTCGTGCAGACGTCACTGACGGTACATTCGCTTCTTACTATGAGTGGCTCTTCAAGATCTGCATCTTGACCTTTAGGCT
>JBOGPP010000270.1:0-8385 GCA_050748485.1 Nitrososphaeraceae archaeon
GGTTTCTCAAGACATTATGTGTTAAACTTGCTTAAGGATGCTCCTATGACAGGAAAAGAAATTATTGACAAGGCAGTTCTCCAGAGCGATGGAAAGTGGAGGCCGTCCCCTGGTCTAATCTACCCAATGCTCGGTCGCTTATTGGAAGAAGGATTAATTGAAGAGGCAGAAAATGGCAGGTACAAGATAACTCTGAAGGGACTAGATATGGCTTCAGACGTAGAGTCAATCAATAATATAATTCAGAAGCAATTAGATGTTATGTTGCGATTCGGAAATGTGGGCAAGTTCATGGCCCTAGATCTCATCGATAGAGCTTCTGCTATTGGCACTGCCTTAAGCTCAAATTTGGATAAGATGACAGAACAGGAGAAGGGAAAATATCGAGAATTTCTTGTTTCTGAACTAAAGAAATTGGATCACCAGGAACTCAAAGGAAGGGAACTCGAAATAGAGTAAAATATGTCTAGTTTCTTTTTTTATTACTACTATAACCCTGAGCACTGCACGTAACTAAGCTGTTAACCAATCCTGTTTTAGGGGATTCATTGGCTAAAACAAACCCTCTTTTAGAGGCGGTGAACGCTGAGAATCCAATAACCCATGAATTCAAAATTAAGTGCCTCATAGTTCTTCTGTTATTTTATTTTCAAGCAACATAACAAATACTACTTGTTTTCAGGTAATTCCTAAATCAGAACCTTGGCTACCTTTTTTTACCGTTCTCCAGTGCCAGATACGTATGATAGAATCTTTTTCAGGTTTACCTCAATAGGTAAGCTAGTATCAACATCCAGATGCCTTCCTTGAACAGGTTCGTATATGTTTTTCATTTTTGCATAAACTGAATAATCTGCATCAGAATAGTCATTTTTCCTATTTCTCAGCCTCTCCAGCACAACGTCCTCTGGGCAGGTGCATTCAATCACGTACAGCTGAACGTTATTTAAGTGAAGTTTGTTTTCGACTTCCCTTCTAGATCGTTCTCTGTTAAATGTTGCATCAAGAACACAGTCGATTCCGGCGGCGTTCAAATATTTAGTCAACAGCATCAAGACGTCGTATATTAAACGTCCTTCTGCACTTGCATAAGAAGGGTATCTAATGAGCTCTTTCCTTACCTTGTCAGAAGATAGTATGCTAGCTCCTGTTCTTGATGCAATTGACATAGCGAGTGTTGTCTTGCCGACTCCGGGCAATCCACAAAAGAGAATATCTACAGGCATCACAGACTCGATGTCTTCTTTAAACAGTTTCGAAAAATCAATCTCGCCCATTTCGAGATAGGTAAACGAGAATGAATTGGTATTGCGACGACCCCCTACCTTTTCTTTTCATCAGGAAATATGTAGTTAAGAACCATGTCGACGGTTTTATTCTTTAATTTGCCTTTGTAATACCCAATACCTCTTGTCGGCGTGTTCAGTGCTTTTTCTCTTGCGACATCATTCACTGGTCTGTGGTCTGGAGCGCCTTCAAACCTTATCTGATAGTCATTCATCTTTGAGAAAATGGCTGAATCATAAATATCCTTATGCCAAACCGATCCAACGAAGTAGATATAAGGAGGATTTGCCCGCTTTTTTATGAACTTAAGCACATAATCAAAAGTTTTCTCGACGGTCATAGGTGAGTCAGTAAATAGGATCAGGCCTTCATCAATTCTGTCTTTAATTAACGTTTTTTTTATGTTCTGGCCCGTGTTGGTATCCGCAACTACTAGTATCAACGTATTATCGCGATCGGGTTTCGAAGTCTTAACTATCCGATACAAATCGACACAGACCCGTATTCGTTCTTCAACATGATTTGGAACAGTTTCAGCTGCCTCGCTCTCAGTATGTACACCAAAGAGTATTATGAGATTTCCGTCTGTAAAGTGAGGCTGTGACATAAAATAGAACATTCACTAATCGTCATTTATAGGTTGCCTCATCTCTCTTGCTTGCATAACATAGTTACCAATATCAGGATCTGAAGCATGAATGGAAATCGTAAGACTACTCTAAAAGAATCCTTGTTGTTTGATGACCAATAGTCAATGATTAACAAGAGAATGGAGTCAATTAGATACCTACGGTAGGAATTGACATGTTTTAGAGCACAGAGGGCCCAGGTCCTTTGGAGAACAAATTGAACCCTAGATATACCATGATTTTCTTGGCCCTAACACTTTAGTTTTCTACATTTACTCGTTTACCAAACACGGATCGTTGACGTGAATATTATGATTCTAATGTTGCATGGTATGCCTCGTAATTTTTCCTAAAGGAGTGAACTTTTTCGTGATTTTATCTGTTTCTGATTCTACATCCGAATAATTTGATATAGCATTTTCAAATAACAGACTCTCCTAAACCCCGTAATTTAGTAAAAATATCTGCTGTACCAACAAAGGACAGATAAAGACAAGTACCGTATTAGTTACTACGATGTCTTGGATTAGCCAATATTAGTTTGCCTCTTCGATTAAGGAATTTCATCTAATCTCTATGATCATGTTATTTCTGACTTTAGGTGGTGATCCTGCAAAATGAGAAATATTTCGCTCCTGACAGCAGCACTAAGTTTATCGCATTATACTAATTTTATATTTAAACAAATATTTTTGTAGGTAGCGCTAGAACTGCCGATTCTAGGCCCTTTCACTAGCATGAGTGTGGATACAAATCTTGGATTGTTCGACTCCAATATCTAGTAATGTACTGCCGGACCTGGATCAGCTAGCTAAATCGGTAAAGAAATAAATCTTAGGTTACAATCATTAATTAGCCGTGCCTTAATTAGTTGACAGTATGATTTGTAGCTATTTTATTTTCAGACGATGCATTAGTCCTCCATAAATATATTACGTGAATATAGTTTAGAGAATTGCAGTGAAGAATAGGGCTAGAAATGATATTATTGCGATGATCTTAGAAGCCGCTCAAGGCAGAGGTACGAGCAAAACAAAGATCATGTTTAAGGCGTACTTGTCAACCAATCAATTGAGAGAATATCTTGCGGAATTGTTAGATAATGGGCTTGTGAAATACGATGAAGATAGAAAAACTTATCAGATAACTCACAAAGGAGAAAGATATTTGGAACTTTATGGTGGAATGGAAAGAATGATACCGATGGACAACATGAAAGTGGAAGACTGAAAAAAACCATAATAGTGTTTCACTCGTGGCATTAGACAAAATAATTGAGAAGCAATAAGTAGTAACGCTTTATAAACCAATGCACATATGATTAACAAATGTGTATATGGTAGTAATTAATGCAAAAGGGGAGTTCTAATGCTTAGTAGCATTGGAAATACTTTAATCCTTGTTTAAAACCTTTTTATAAGGTAATTAGGACGTAAATAATAATATGGCAATTGTTGATTCTTCTAGATATCGTCTTATCACCTAGTTTGCTTTTGCTAAGGAATAAGAAAGATTTAGAGTGTTACTTGATATAGTATTTCGCAATAGTTGTAGGAAGCAACCTATATGCGGAATCAGCTATATCGTATTTTAGGACACAAAAGTTGCTTTAACAATCATTTCTATCGGGATCCTTTTTAAGGGGCATTTGGAGAGAACGATCAAGGTTTTATTATTACTATTTTCCATAGATAAATTAGCTGAGTATTATTACCAGAACTGGATATATATTGGAAACAGAGATCCGCAATTCTCGTCGCTATCTGGGTTTTATTCGTTAAAATCATACGTTTTTCCTTTAAAATGATACGTTTTTATTACATGTTCGCTGGGTAAATATAGGTAGGTCTTAGAAATAGGCAAAAGGAAAGTACTGAGCGAGTCCCATCTGAAGGAATTGGTCCTCCCCCAAGAAGGACAGTTGCTGGGCAGGGTTATTAAGCTTGTAGGCGGAGACAATGTGGTTGTTAAGTGTACAGATGGACAAGTGAGGGTATGTCGTATTAGTGGGAAGATAAAGAGAAGAATGTGGATTAGAGATAACGACGTTGTTTTGGTAGCTCCATGGGATTTTCAATCGTCCAAGGCAGACGTAGTCTGGCGGTATATTAGAGCTCACGCAGAAAAATTGCAGCAGGATGGGTTCCTAAAAAACGTCTGAAATACCTGAATAATCTGTTTAACTGAAATGTAATTTGATGCGAAGAAGTTTTGACATTTTTTCCCGAATAAATTGTATGTCTTCCTTTCATCCATGAGCATCCAAATATAGTTGGTTAAAATTTGCATTCAAAATCGCAGAATAATTGTGAACATTTTTTTCAGGTTAGGTTCGATATAGATTGATGCATTGAGCAATCTGATCAATCAAAAACTTATAGTAGTGGTTCTGAATCTACATTTTAATGACGTAATATCTCTATTCATCACGATTACTCTTCAAAAGACCGTTATATCAAGTCAGATCAAGTTAAATGTGTTATATACCTGTTTGGTTCAAGCGCAGCATCTACTTTGATACTTTTGCATTTCTGGAACAGAATAAGTTATATTCTTGTACCTTGCTTGATTCCCTAAACTTGTAATAGAATGAAGCTGACCAAAGCTAGGAGAGATCAATATAGGAAATTAGCTAAACAGCAAGGATATCGTAGTAGGGCCGCGTTTAAACTCTTACAGCTCAACAAGTCTTACAAGATAATCAAGAATTCCGATAAGGTGGTCGAATTTGGTTGCGCCCCGGGAGGTTGGATTCAAGTAGCAACTCAGTTAGTGGGTCCATCCGGTTTCGTTTTGGGATTGGATTTAAAGGAAATAAATCCTTTGGCTGGTGCAAGTTTTATCAAAGGTAGCATTGACGATCCGCTCTTGACACAAATTCTTCTCCAAACTATCGGCCCGAATGACAAATTTGATGTTGTACTTAGTGACATGTCACCAAATGTCAGTGGAATTTGGGAAATTGATCATGAAAGACAAATATCGCTTACTAGGTATGCTCTTCATGTCTCTATGAGAATCCTTGAAAGGAGGGGAAACGCGATCTATAAGATTTTTCAGGGTGTTTCAACACGATCCTTTGTGAACGAACTTGCCGAGCATTTCGCTCTAGTAAAGCTTAGCAAACCTCCAGCCAGTAGACAGGAGAGTAGTGAGCTTTACGTAATATGTCTTGGTTTTAAGGGATAAACTGGGCTGACTCCTTTAGGTGAAAAAAATTATGTTGAGGCAGCGCAGCGCCGTGTGAAATGGAATAGAGATGAATCCAAACAGGACAATCATACTAGTTTCCATATAGGCAGGTAGGCATATTGAGGCTCTTTAGTCCTTGGATCTTCAGGGAGCCACCATAACCATGGTTTCATGCTGTTGCACCGGTCAATCTGGAAGAAATTAGTCTTTGCAATGGTTATGATAAATTCTCATTTGATGTATCTCAATCTCTATATCCAGGTTGAATGTAAGACCCATTTGTTTGAATATAACTGAAGGAATGAAGCATGCCTGTTCATTCGTTCTGACAGGTGATAATCAAAACTATCATAATATGGCTTTGTCTTAGTTAAAACTTCCATCTTTCCTAAGGAATCTGATTTACCTGTGGCCAAATAAGTGATTCTAACCGAGCTAGTTTGAAGACACATTGTGACATCATTATCCACTCATTCTTTCGATCTCTTTTATCGTGTGAACAAACGCTTCTAAATGGTAACCCTTGTATTCCAACTTTAGCAGCCGTATCGTATCCCTGTACTGCATCTGCCAGGCGCGACATAATATGATATGCATCCATCCTCCTTGATTTTCACGTTGCTCATCGAAACAGGATACGAGGTCTTTGAGCGATCGTCATTAGGTAGTAATGCATTATAAGGATAAAAGGTAATTGATCCCTTATTGGAGGGACTATCACTAAGTCCAAACAGTAGCTGGGAAACCTCTATTTGATACTTTATGGGATATGGTGAGTTCCTCATCTTATTCCACCATTCTATTCCTGTGAATTGTCTAGATCCTTGAAAACTGAATCCCGCGATATCTTTAGTAGAGAGGTCGTAGATTTCATATTGTCCGTTGTCTTTGTCTGTCAACGTATATCTGATTGCTTGTTTCTGAGAGTCAAGATATATCTGGCGGACATAAGTATGCCCGTTAACTGGAAGGACGTGCACGAACCTATACTGATTAACTCCGCGAAATATAGCTTCAAAATAGTCCTGACCATCGAATTGGCAAATAAGATTTAGCTCTAATGCGACATCTTGGCTATTAAAAATTTCTAAGAGATAAAGCATCCATGATTTGTCGGGAATATTATTTACCATTTCATCAGCGATTGTTATTCTGTCAGCTACGGATATTACCCCTGAAGGGAAGAAGGTTCTGAACCTTTTAAGACCGGCCTTCTCTCTTTCCGTGACAAAGCAATGTGAACCCACCCAATAATGCATCCTAGATTACTAACAATCTATATTATTTAATCTGCCCGCATTACCCGTCCTTATACAAGAAATTCACTTATACTAATCCCATTATGCTCCTATGTTTATACGATTAACAATGATTGAAAATAGATGCATGTTATAAGAGTACAACCTTAAACAAACATTTCCCTTTCGGCCAAAAGGAGGTTCACTGAACAGCTTGCAATGCCCATGGCGTTGTGACTCTAAGCTTGTAGATGTATGCTTGTGGTCGGATTGAGGATTGTTTGATGCATATCTATCTCTTCAGAAAGGATCCCAATTCTCTCATTCGTCCAGCCATAAATCCTAATAAAGAACCGTAAATCAAGTGGAATACTAATGAACCTCCAATAATGACTGGGTATAACGATTGGAAATGACTAGAGATCTCATAAATGTATTGATTTGGCGCCGCATTGGAAAAAGAGTCGAGTCGAGGTTGTATTCCAAATGTTGTAACTGGTACAAATAATATTGCCCATAATGCCACTCCTACTATTAGTCCAGTAATTATCCCATGATGATAGTCGTACGGAGCTATCCATCGCCAGAATGTTGATGCTTGTCCATATATGTTTCCAGCTATGGTACCCGTTAACAAGTGCAGACCAAATCCGACATATTGTGCGACTGTCGGATCGTTGAAGCCTAAGGAAATTCCGATGACGGCAAAGAATGTTCCGGGAGGGGTTCCGGAGATTATGTCAACAACAACAAGCAGTCCTGAAATTGCCCATACAGCTACAAATCCTGCAAGTGTACAATATGGAATATAGACTCTTTGATCTACTTGCCAGCCCGTTTTCAACCCTTTTTCGTAACCGTATTGCGGTACTTGATGTATATAAGGGATACCTGACAATTAGGTAGTTTAACACCAATTTTACTCAATTAGGATACGCGAATCGAGAATCGGTGAATCACTAGGGTGTAACTTAACAAAAATCCTGCGCCTGAGTAAAGGATCAAAAAGGTCAATTGATTATGAATTCATCGTCTACATCCTCACTAGGCTCAGCGCGAGGATAGTACGATTCACTATGTCAACAGTTTTGCCGTGGCAATGAACATTATAAGTATGCGCCGTTGCTCTTGATTATCGCCCGCCGACGGTATCAATTTGAATCGAAATGTCTACATGGGGGCCGCATCGTAAGTCGCCCATTTGACTATGTAAGTAGCTATTTAATATAATATCACGTAATATTTATTCAGAGTTTTTAAATTAGCGATTTACGATCCATGACGTATACTATGAAACGAATACTGTCAGCGCTGCTAGCAATACCACTGCTTATAGTACCAAGTCAAGCATACGCATACACAATCATCGAGTTCGCGATAGCGGATAGACCACAAACATATCAGAATGTCTCATATACCTCAAATTCTTCTACAGACACTCTCGCACATTTTGGATCAACTCCCTTTATGTGGACGACGGAATAGTAGAGTCAAGGTAGTTGAGTTTGTGAGGTGTCAAACCATTCAACTAATTTCTTGTTTACTGCGCGCACATCTTTAATTTATGTAGAATAGGTACGATTAAATGTTGCGCGCACTTCGAAGTCGCTTGACTAGGATATTCGGTTAGTCTAAAAACAGGGAAATTGTGTCCATGGTAACCTCTGGTATCACCTTAATAGTTTGGCGCGCGCCAATCCTAATGAAAATACTCTTAATGTATGGTTTCTGATATGTCGTGATTGCGTCAATTTTCCTTTTCAGATCCTCCTCTGCAGTTGACGAGGCACTAGTTAATTCAGTGTCAGTATGTTGTCGATATAGATTCTGCGAAGGCATCATGATTGTTCTTCCTTACAATAAAAAAATGAAGTATTCTCTCTTATAACGTCTCTGTATGAACCCCGAAGTTTGGCGCGGGGAGTGGGATTCGAACCCACGAGTTCTTGCGAACATGGGATTAGCAATCCCACGCCCTACCAGGCTAGGCGACCCCCGCCTAGCCTGGAAATTTATGGTAAGGCAATATATTGATATTG
>JBOGPP010000271.1:0-2988 GCA_050748485.1 Nitrososphaeraceae archaeon
GTGGTCCAAAGAAGAGTGTGAATCTATGCGCTAGCCTTTCTGAAATGGATTGGTTACCGACAATTTTATTATTATCTGGTAAAATAAATATCAGATTTAAGAGAGCATTTGAATTTGCTTATGTAGATAAACCAAACTCACACACTGTGAAAGTGTCAGAAATGAACTCCTACTCATGGCATATATATTGAATTGTAGTTAGAAAGATTATGATGATGTTGCACGCGAAATTTTCTTAAGATCTAAGTATTGTGTATGATCTATTTAGATCTATGTACATTACTTTACGATCTTCTACAAGGCTCTGATATCTATTACAATATGTATTCCCAATAATGATACATATTAGAAAGAGATTTAGATACTGCTTGTTCCCAAGTTAATTAGAGGTGATGATAGTAATAATACTTATGAAATACAAAATTGGAAAACTTCGAATAAAAACGCGCTCTGTTGAATGAATTCATCATTATTTACACATAGGCTACAAAAAATAATGAATTGTAGGCTTTCATCAGAACTTTGATTTCGATTATTGACAGAAGGTTGCAAACAGTGACAAATAGGAGCAAATAGTAGTAACGTACTTTTCCCAGTTGGTTGCTACTTATCATTGATTGTCCTTTATATAAGATACACAGATCTCAATTCTGATAGAAACACTCAAATAGCGTATCTATGCCGAAAAACACGCAATATCATATGATGAAGAAAGATGTTACCATACGATTTTCAAAATTATATTTATCACCGTTACTAGCCTTAACAACGATATCTTGTATGAAATAATCAAAGGCAAACTTGCAATAACAAGTATGCCAGAAAATGGACCCTTAGACCCTTACGAAGGATGGGGTCCTAACAATAAAACAACAGATAAATACATAGTTAATGGGGAAGTATGGACAATCGTTGACTCGCGCATCATATCTGAACGGGGCGAAGAGCATCACAACAGATATCCTTTGTTACATAATTATCTAATGGCAAACGCCTGCCGCATATTGCAAAATGGTAATCGTTGTCTGATTATATGTGATACAGGAGTATCGAGAAGTAACTCTATTGCATTAGGTGTATTGATCGAATATTATGGAATTAACTTCTATGATGCATGGAATTTCGTCGAAGAAAAAGTACCAATTTGTCAAATAAATCCACCTCATATCGAATTCCTAAAAAGAAAGTTTGGGGTTACGTTGCCTAATTATACTCTGTGTAACGTTAGATAATCTTCTTAAATATTCCTTTAATTAAATTGTTCATCTTTAGGTAGGTGCATGAAAAATTCATTCTTATCTCGTTTTAAAGCAGAAATAAATTGTATCCAACGTTATTACTATTCGTAATTAGAGAACAGCTCAAACCCGGATGCTCGTGCTAATAACTGGTGTGGGAGGTTCTATTTCTCTTACACTGAAGTACTTGATATCTACTCCATCGGCATTATCCCATCTAAAAGTTGCTATAGGACCTCCCCACGATATTATTTGACTTGGTTTGCCTTCACAATGTTCTCCTTGTTCTCCCCAATTTCCTCTATCAATTCTTTCATCTATCTTTTTCCAAGTTTTGCCGTCACCATTTTCATTTATCCAATTTTCCATCTTGACAAAAACAGTGCCATTATTTAAAGGCGGCAGATTATATACTACAAATTTAAAACCAACCCATTTATCTTTAAGAGGATAGGTTACCTGTTCTTTTTCGTCTGTAAATGCATAACTTACAAACCATTGTTGTTTTGCAAATCTACTATCTCCACCATAGTATAATTGACCTTTATAGGCAGATCCCTCACAGTCTTCATCATCAGTATGCTTTCCACCTCTAACGTACCATGCAAAATTTTGATCATCGTTCCCTTCATCATATTTTACAAATCCGGTCATCTCTACATTTTTCCAGTCATTTGGTGATTGCATATACCCCTTCTTTGCAAGCTCCTTTTGATCATACGTTATTATCTTGCTCTCATTATACCCCGATGATGTGTATACATTCATTCTCACCTTTGAGTCATCAACATGCCATGATTTGTCTCCCTGATTACGTACAAGTTCAACCTTTGGATCGAACTGTTTATCCTGAAGAGGATCACTCATGTTCATATACCATTCTTCGCCATTTTCTGTTGTTGAATATAGTTTCTGAATTCCAAAATCATCAGTTTGTTTGTCGAATATAAGCTGCATAGAATTAGAAGTATTAGTCATCGAGGTCAGATAGTTTTGACTATCATTAAAGCCAGGTTTCAGAAAGATGAAAGTATTATTATCGTAGATATTTGATCTATTATTAGTAAATAGACTTGAATTAAAATCATACCCATATGCATGTAGATTACCAGAGTCAAATCCATAAGATACTACTACAACCAATGAACCAAAAAGGAGGAGTGTTACTATCTGTTCCGGAGTAACGATATTATAGTACTTCAATCGCGATCCAAACTAAATATGAGTCTTATATTAATTCTTCTAAATTCTATAATGATGCACCCCAATTTTGAAAAACTCTTTAATGTCTATTCTAATTATTATAAGAGGTCAAATAATTATTATTATATCTATAGATTCCTCAATCTTAACTTCCATATTAAGAAATTCTTACAAGTGGCTATGATACCCATATGAGGATTAAGAACCCTATTCTTACCATATTAGGAGCTTCTGATATTTTGTGCTAAAAGATCATCATTTACAACAAAATAATCATTGTAGAAGAAAATATGTACAATATGTCCAAGTCTAGTATAATTTAGGTGGCACTCATAATTTATATAATCCATCTACTTTGCTTATGTATTCCTCAAGGAAATCCCTAAATGATACTGAGTCATTATCTCCTGTATTGCCGTAACCTATCATACAAGATGATCTGTCTTCGGTAGCAGGAAATGATGTAATTCTGGATACCGGAGAATTGTCCCACGTTAATTTCGTGTACAATGATATAACGTTTCAAGTATACCCTAATCTCAAAATC
>JBOGPP010000272.1:0-5975 GCA_050748485.1 Nitrososphaeraceae archaeon
TTATTTTGTTTATTGCCTTTGGATCATGATTTCAGCATTACAATCCTGATAGGTGCGTGATCTGCTGTAACTATTCATGATGAACTTCAATTATGTGATTAGCGCACCCAGTACAGGCCCAGTACAGATCAAGCGAATACATATGGGTGTTGCATTAGGAGATGCATGCGATACAGACCAGCCTGTTCCAAATCAGCTTGATTACGGCAAGTGGAGTCGTGGCTCCAAAAGACAATTGCATTTCTGTGGCGAATCCAGTGCAAAGATACTGATGGTGATAAGCAATGATGATTATGATTCGCCTGCTGCACCAGCATGCCTTGATACTAATAGTGATAAAGTACTAGACTCAAACGACAACTGTTTTCACCCTAACTCCGATCAAAAAGATATTGACAGTGACTGTTAAGGCGATCTCTGTAATCTTAATCCCAGAAACATGTTAGTACTAGCTTTTGCTCCTGCTAAGAAGGTCATATGGGTTCAGATGGCGAACAAACTTTTTTTGGCCATGAAATAGTCTAAATATTTGAGATGTGCAGTGCAGGGGGAGGAAATCTCAGCAGAATGTCATCTAGCCCAGAAGAAAGGGAAAGAAGATTAAACAACCTCGGTAGCTCATTCGGTCGCGATCTAGATGTAGAGATAAGACGGGAAAAGATCAATCTAAGGGAAAAGTTAACTCAAGACTTTGAAAGAGAGATAGTCTTAGCTGAAGCATGCGCTAGTCGTGATGATTTCGCAGAAGCACTCTACCACAGAGTTATGGCTGACATGGCTCATAGAATATTAAAAGAACTTGAGATGGATGGACAATGATTACTAATAATAGCGTGGATGCTAGTTTGTGTTAGCCGTATAAAGCTATTTCATATAGTGCCAGATCTTTATATCATGAGGAGGGCACAATGGATCTGAAAGTTGCCTTTCTTCCTTTCTGTGGTACTAACTGTTTGATTCCTTATGGAAGAACCTGAAAATGTCGTTGAGAACTGCACTAATAATAGATGACAGGAAACTGAGACAAATGACTAAAGATCTGGTTATGCATCTAGACTTGCTTGCCTTAGAAAATTCCAAAATCAAACGATAACATTATACTACTATTCTCTACAAAAAATAAAGATTTGATATCAGCGATGTTTCTTCCTATCCTATTTCCGTTCCCAATGTTTATGCCATCCAACTCCATTCGGCTTTGGCTTCAAAAACAAGAGGTACGTTATTGAGTCTATTCAGTTTTTGAGATGATGTTTGAGAGGCTTTTGCACCATGCCAACTTATTGTCATGCCTTTGCCTTTGGCTTGCCGACTCCCATACCTTTCCAGGTTCCAAACTCGCCATGATTAGTAGTTAATACTGTCTGTCCTCCACCATAAAGTGATCCGTCTAATCCTGCAGTCGTAGTGACCGTTGCAATACCAGAAAACTCTACCTGTCATTTTCCCGCTCTCAGCGAAAGATACTTCTATCCTCTTGTAGTCAAGGACACGCATATCGGTTATTTCCCATTGTCCCTTTAGTGCAAGCAGTCATAGAAGGAGTGGTACGCGGTTTGACGGGAATAACCGTTAATTCAGTAAATTAGAAGGTTAGCAACACTTACACGACGTCCTCCGACAAATGATTACGTCTCGTTAATTGCAATCGCCCAGGGGGTTTGTAGAAGATATTCTCTTGGCCATGGAGTAATTAGTTTCTTCCATGAATTGCCTGAATCAGTTGATATGAATAAACCACGATTGTTGACACCGTAGAATTCCCCTGGAATCTTTAGATTGGAAACAAAGAGCATAGTTGTAGCTCCATGTGGTTCAGGAAGCCCGTTTGAAACAGCCTTCCATTTCTTGCTGTCCTCGTCTTTTCTATATACATATGATTCACCGTTTTCAGCAGAATAAGCTTCCCCAGGTCCCATGGCAACTGATACAATAACGACCTCAGGATTACCGGAATCAATGGCAAGTCCGTTAAGGTAACTATGTCTCAAACCTTTCATGGGACTAATCCAGGATTCTCCATAGTCAAAGCTCTCAAAATATCCATCACCAGCAGAAGAATACAGACGCTTGGGGGCTCTGGGATGGGTAGCTAGAGTATGAGTATCATATGGTCCTTGCTCATTCCGATCTATCCAAGTTTTACCTCCATCATGACTTTGCACAAGGGCTCCTGCTTCTATAGCAGCAAAAACGTAGTCGGGATTATTTGAATCAGGCTCAATCCAACGAATATGATGTGTCCAAGGCCTAGGAGGAAAGCTCCATGATTTGGATGAAGGTAAGGCGTTTAGAGTCTCCATTCTTTCCCAAGAATCGCCCCCATCATTAGAAATATAAAGTGCGCTTGGCTCGGTCCCAGCATATACCTTGTTGAACTTATTCCCACTATCTTGGGAACTAACCGCAACAGACATAATATATGGACTGGAAATAACATCTGTTCCTATATTGCTCCAAGTCTGACCGCCATCATCGGTTTTCCACATACCATTTCCAAGTGTACCACAGTACGCGCGGTATGGATTAAGAGGATCGAATGATATACACTGTGGATAAGTCTTGAGAGGATCGAATGCTGTGCCCTGTAGATTAGTTCCTTTCAACGACTCTTGAATCTTAAATCCATCTGAAGAATCCAATACGAGGATTGAATTCTGGAGGCCTACCATAATGGTCGTCATTGTATTATATGCCAAAACAAAGCTTATAACTTGAATCTTTTATTATGTTATTGAAGGTTTTTGTTAAGTGAAGGGGAATCAATTTCGCTGGTAAGCTGCCATTTTGGTACCTGAAATGTTTTGACTGATTGGTAATTGCATTCTAGCCCAGATTTGGGATATCGCTAACGATTAAGAGTCGTCTGAAAGACAGGCTACACACGATTTCTATAGGGATGCAAGTGTGTGTAAGTATACGATATGAAGCTAATCTGTTACTAATATTACTGTTGGAGTGAGCTGTTCATTCTGTAGAAAAATAGCTACCAATTGGCCGTGCCTTGTGTCTCAAAATGTCAGATTATCGATAGAGAAAAAGTATATACTTTTATGTCATGAGTTGATTCCATCATAATGACTTTCTATGCGTATTACGTGCTGTACCAAGTGCTACTAGTTTGACTTGCTTGAACAGACAGGGTTTTACACTATATTCATTAGTTGTTTTGATCCTACATGCAGTAAAATGCCAAGTTATTTCTAGTGATAGGTACGTCAGTATAAATCCAATTGCGAGATATGTCAGACCTACTAGAGGTTCTATTCCCATAGCAGTCAAGTATAGAGCGTAATTAATTAAGAAGCTTAAAGACTGAATGTTAATTGTTCTAATCAGACCTGAGATTTGAGGTAGTGTTATCCCTACTATGTATGTGACTTTAATATTGACTACAAGTTTAATTCGCCATACTATGACAATATTCCTAAACTACCTCTGATACAAGAAGAATTATGCAAGATGTCTTCATACTGATCTATGATAATCGAACCAAGATTTGTCTCAAATAAGTGTACTGTCGTAGGAATGTTGAAGAGGAGCTGAATGGGTTCATGACATTGGCTACTCGGCATAATGAAAAGAAGTTAGTAGAAAAAGAACTTTACCACAGGCTAAACACCCATATAACAATCTTCATAATTCTCATTGGCTGTTTAGGGGTTGCTACAGCTACTCTAATTTCCATAGTGTATGGATCTGCCACTTTTATGACTCCATTTTCTTCATCTCCATCTTCTGAAAAATTAGCTACAGATCTTGGAAGTGTAGGTGGCTTTGTAATAAGCTCAGATAGTTTGCCGGTAGACAGAGCATCAGTAGTTGTTTACAAGCATATGGGGCTAATAAATTCAGCAGACAAGAATGCAGGCTACTCCACTTCTGTAGTAACAGAATCTGATGGTTCATACACACTAGACGGTCTCCCAGCAGGTGTATACAAATTCGCAGTTACTCATCCGAATGGTGCTATTCAAACTATAGACAATTATGCAGTATGGCCTAGTTCCAGCTCTTCATATGTTTTTGTAGCAGAATAACGATGGTGAAAGCGAGTAGTAATGCGCAATCATTCTATTTGATTACTCATTGGACATGGAAACTGTTAGGCTTAATATGGTACATGACTTGCTACTGAACGAAACCAAATCTCTTTAAAAGATAGGAAAAAGAATACAATTTTTCTGCCTATCAATCGTATTTACTTTGTAATTTGAGATTCATGTTATTAGTGCGCACCTTATTTCGGCATGGACGACTTAGAATCTTATCCGCATCTTCATCATCCGGTAATTGAACTACCCGAGCCCGGTGATACTAGAAAAGCGATGCGATGTTGTTGAACAGTATGATCTGGATTTGGTTCAGCGGGACGCAGTAGCTGATGTGGTTCCGTTTTCTTTAACACGTCGTCAAAAGGCAGACTATCTTTTTTGAATAATCTGATTGGATCATTTGAAGGTGAATTTGATTCAGAGGGGAACTTTACCCATCGGTCGTGGGAATGGAAATAGATATTCTCTTGCAGATCCTAATTACCTGGGCATGGGACTGATCTAGTCTTATGGAACTAGAGTTTCCCCCAACCTTCACTTAATTTGACCTTTCTATAATCCTACCATTGGAAATGACTGCGTAAATCTGCTTAGTATTCTCTATAGCTTCAACAGGATTTGCGGACAGGATTAGGATATCTGCTTGTTTGCCAAGTTCAATAGTGCCTGTCTGATTTATCAAATCAAGAGCCTCTGCTCCATTCTTGGTAGCAATCTTCATAACGTCCGACGTATTGATACCTGCCTCGACCAACAATTCTAGCTCATGATGCAGACTTTCTCCTGGGACAAGGTCAAAGTTCGGTATATCTGTACCTGACAGAATTTTTACTCCGCTATCATGCATCATCTTTGTAAGTCGTAAGACCTTATTCCAACGCTGTTCATTTTGGGGATCAGTAAAACCTTGTCTAACAAAAATCGCTTCATATACGCTCAAAGTAGGATCCACTGGTATCTGATTCTGGACCAAGCTTTCTATCATATTTCTAATCTCAGAACTATTAAGGTCTACCAGATCAAGCCATAGCGAATGGTCAAATGGACCTCCACCAGTACGATTGAAGATTCCCTGCTTATCTTCTGGCAATAAAAAAGGGGATACGGGAACTCCATGTGTTAGAAAATCAATTCCAAGATTTGCAGCATCAGTCCAAGATGTAAGATAAAGATGTCCAATAACTTTTATTTCCTGACGTTGAGCTTCATCTATTGCTGCTTTTGCTAAATCCGGTGTCAATCCAACGTATAGCTTGATGTAATCTACACCTGCTGCCGCCTGATGACGGACTTCCTCCCTGACCCCTTCCTCAGTAGTAAATTGTTTTTCTACAAATGGTACAGGAAATTCAGGAGTATTTAGAAGTATACCAGCTGTAAAAACTTCAGGTCCACTTATAGTTCCATTAAGGACCTCTCCTCTTAATCGCACTGTTTCATTAGTAGGGCCCCCAGGATTTCTGACCGTCGTAACTCCGTAATCTAATAACATACCAAGCATATTTTTGGACATAGCCTGGTCATAAGAGTTCTTTCGTACTCCTGCTATATGAGCATGCATATCGAAAAGTCCAGGCATAGTATATTTTCCAGTTAGGTTAAGAACTCTTTCGTTTGATTGTGATCCGTTGCTATCATTATTTAATGCTGAATTATCACGAAAATTAGTCTGATTAGTGATTGCAACTATTCTTTTGCTATCGCCAATAACTATTACTGAATCAGCTTTTTGGGGACCACCATTTCCATCAATTAATGTAGCACCATCTAATACCAGTGTTTCATTTCCATTACCTGGATTCAGTGACGATAGAGACTTGTTGTCAAGGGCATTGAAATTCACGGCCCAGATATCAGCATCACTTGTTGTCTCTAACAACGAAAGTATGCAAAATGAAACTATGAATATTGAAGATACAC
>JBOGPP010000273.1:0-6922 GCA_050748485.1 Nitrososphaeraceae archaeon
TCTACTATTTCATTTTTTAACTGATTGAATACATGTTTGACTTCATCAACCGATGTATTATCCTCTAGTGTTGTTAGATCACCAATCGAATCTTCTCTGTTTGCTATCGATTTAAGTAGTCTTCGCATTATTTTTCCGCTTCTCGTTTTAGGAAGTTTACTTACGAAATAGATCCCTTCTGGCACCGCAATTGGCCCTATGGTTTTTCTTACATGATCAGTAAGTACTTTACGTAGTTCTTCTGTAGATGGATAACCACTACGTAATACTAAAAATGCAATTATAGATTCACCTTTCTTTTGATCCAACCTTCCTGTTACAGCAGCTTCAGCAACAGCTTTATGTGAAACAAACGTACTTTCTAGCTCCATTGTACTTAGTCTATGACCTGCAACTTTAAGCACATCATCCGATCTTCCCAAAAGCCAAAAGTAACCATCTTCATCCATTAATGCATAATCGCCTGTATAGTACATACCCTTAAACTTATTCCAGTACAAATCCTGGTAGGTGTTATCGTTCCTCCACAGAGTCATCAGCATTCCAGGCCATGGTTTCTTGACCATCAAATATCCCTTCTTGTTAGCATCAACAACTTCTCCATGTTCATCTACAATAGTCATATCGATTCCAGGTACTGGAAACGATGCAGAACCAGGTTTCATTGGAATAGTATCATCTATTCCAGTACACGTACTTAGCATAATGCCACCTGTCTCAGTCTGCCACCACGTATCAACTATAGGACAATTTCCTTTTCCTATAGTCTCAAAATACCACTGCCATACATCAGGATTGATAGGTTCGCCTACAGTCCCCAATAAACGAAGAGAGGACAAATCAAATGACTTAGGTATATTATCTCCAAATTTTATGTACATACGTAAAGCAGTAGGAGTAGTATACAAGATTGTTGCGCCATGCTTTTCCACTACTGCCCAATATCTATCAGTTGTAGGATAATCAGGTGTTCCCTCATACATTATTTCGGTTATACCATGCATAAGAGGCCCATAAACAACATAGCTGTGCCCTGTAATCCATCCAACGTCAGCAGTACAAAAGAATATGTCTGTAGATCTGAAATCAAAGACTAATTTAGCTGTGGCATATAAATGTGTAAGGTAGCCACCAGTACTGTGCAAAACGCCTTTTGGTTTCCCAGTGGTTCCTGACGTGTATAAAATAAACAATGGATGAGTACTAGCTAGAATCTCGGGTTTACAATATTGTTGCTCATTCTGAACAATCTCATGCCACCATACATCCATATTAGTCATTTTAATATCATTAGAGGCTCTTTTTAATACAATGACCTTTTCTAGCGAAGGGATCGACAAAGTAGATTCATCGACGATCTTTTTTAGTTCTATGATCTTACCTCTACGATAACCTCCATCAGCAGTTATTATAACTTTGGATTCAGAATCATTAGCCCTATCAGCTAAAGCCTTGGCACTGAAACCAGAAAAAACAACTATATGTGTCGCGCCAATTCTTGCACATGCTAGCATTGCAATTACGACTTCCGGAACCATCGGAAGGTAAATAATAACACGATCACCTTTTTTTACTCCAAGACTTTTTAATGCATTAGCAAATATATTGACATGTTTGAACAGTTGGTAATAAGTAATCGTCCTCGTTTCCTCATTTTCTCCTTGCCAAATAATTGCTGCCTTATTCTTGAATTGTGAGTCCACATGTCTATCAATGCAATTTACAGAAGCATTCAATGAACCTCCAGCAAACCATTTTGCAAAAGGGGGATCCCAAGTTAATGTTTTATCCCAGTACTTGAACCATACCAAATTTTTTGCTTGTTGCTCCCAGAACTGTTCTGAATCTTCTACCGCATTCTTTCTTAGTATATCATATTTCTTACCTTGAAGAGATATTTTAGCTCGCTTGATATCTTCATACAACTTTGATACCTCAGTAGATTTGAGGTCAGACATTATTATGTTAGAAGATCCGAATAATTTTAAACCTTATGGGGGAGATTAATTTTATCTGAATACGCCAAAACTCTAGAAATCATACTATAGAGTATAATATCAATATAGAAGTTTCTTACTGTAGAATGTGTCAATATATTAAAATAAAGAAATTCAGTGTATCTAAATTGTGAAATACAGAAGCAGAACAGAAATAGTGGCAATGATACTAGAGGCTGCAAATGGAGGAGCAACCAAGACAAAAATAATGTATAAAGCTTTCCTTAGCTACGCGCAGCTAAGAGAATATCTTTCGGTACTCATCGAGAATAACTTATTAGAGTATCTTGAGGGTTCTCAAACATACAAGACAACTGAGAAGGGTCTGAATTTTCTAAGAATGCATAATGAAATAGGCGAGCTTTTACAGACATCAGCAAAACAAGGCGGAGCCTAAAAATATTCACAAGTCTTCCTTTTTTTCTAAAAGACTAAGTGAGATTTAATTTATATTCAAATTATTTATTTTTTATTTGTTAATAAAATTTAATTTAATCATGTTGTAGAACCTGGTTAAGCCAGCTAGTTTCAGCCTCATCATCAGTTTCCTTACGAATAGTCTTATGATGATCATTATTGTAGTCATTGTCTGCTGCTGCACTAACAGCTTGAGGCCCTGTTACAGGGATATCACCTTCATGGGATTGCGAATTTGATTCAAGGTTTGAGTTAGATTTTGGTTGATCCGATATAGATGAATTTTGCACTGAATTCAAATCTATCCTCTCAAATGTCTGTTGGTTTAACCTAGATATGACGTTATTGATCTCTCCTTTTTCTAAGTTAATATGTTCTATTAGATCATTTGTAGATAGGCTAATTTGTTGATATATTTCTTCGGTGATCTCATTGCTTCTATACTGTAACTTAGCGTCAAATAGTACCGATTTTATATTCTGGCTTTCCGTATCTATTTGGTTCAGTCTTTCTTGTAGTTGTTCAAGAACTACTTTCCCTTTATCCTCAAGGTCTTGCAATCTCTTCTGGTACTTTATATAAACTAATTCTACGTCCTCTCTCATCAAATCATTAGCTGTAACCATCTCCTGTAATGCTTTGATCCTTTGTAATGCAAGGTTTTTCTGCCTAAGTAACTTTTGGACATCCAATCTCCATTTTGGAATAAAGATCACGTAATCACCCTGTACTAATAATTGCTCGTATACTAACTGCTTTAACCCTGCATAACCGCAATCTACACTAACAGATTCTATAGACCCATCAATATCTGTCACCATACCAATAACTTTTCCCATGTAGGTTCCGTACATATCCTTAACCTGTTTACCGATAAACTCTAACTTTACTTCACTCATGCAAACGCTTTATTAAGCTGATATAATGGCAATATTGTCAAAATTGTTGAATTATTTAGCAAAAGATTTCATCGTAAGCGAATTCGAAACTTTTGCTAGCTTACTAACTTCTATTCCAGTCTACGCTATCCCAGGGGGTTTGCCCTCATGTTCCATCACATTTTCTATGTAATTCGTTTGCTGTTCCATAAACTTTTTGCGCTTTTCTTCTTCTTCTAATTCTTTCATATCCAAAGAAGGGATTCCTAGAATCTTTGTTAATGTATGTAGAATAGCCTTAGCAGTCATAGGTTGGATAACATTAGGATTATCGATTTCGCCCAGAATGCACATCGCATTCAATCCTCTTTCCTTTGCAAGTCCTAATATTAGACCATTAAATCCTATAATCTGTCCTTCTCCCTCTAAGATATTCATATTGAATTTACTTATCTTATCAATAATCTGTTCATTATTTACTGCACCATACACCCCACTTGAATTAGAAGTAGAAGTAGAGGTATTTTGTCTCAATGCTGCGCCTATTGAATACAATATTTTTGCATCAACTCTTTCAGCCATTTTCAGAACTTCGTAGCATATTTCGTACAGTCTTCGTGGATCAGAAGGATTAAAATCTCCTGTAAATATTACAAGATCATATTTAGAAACCCAATAAAATTTATAACTTGACTGAACATACCTAATGATGCCTTGGTTATATGTTACAAAAGGTGGCCAAAATGCATAAATTTCGGCGAAGAGGTCGGCTGCAAGTCTCGTAGCCAAAAGAGTCATTCCCATACCTGCAACATTGCCCATATCAGGCAAAGCAGCAATCATAGTTGGTTGTGAGACAAAAGTGGGAATCTTATGAATCTTTAAATTAAGCATACTCTACTGTTGATAGAATTATTTTCCGGAATAAAAATTATTGCAAGGGGGATTTAAATATAATTTAGACTTGAAATTTTATTACCTACATGTCAATGGAAAATAAATCTGTTGACATTACTTCCGAAACAGATGATGCAATAAAATATTGTATAGAGTGTGGAGTGAACATGTCCAAAAAGTTGCGGATTTGCCCTGCCTGTGGAGAAAGTCAGATTTAAATTTAGATTTTACCTATTATTTTTGTCGTCTCTAGGAAATTCTAATTTTTGTCTAACAGATAATGACAAACAGTTAAATGCTAATTCTAGTATCGGATAATCCATTCAATCTAGCGATCATTTCCCATTCTATAATTGCCCCACTCAAGAGTAGGATTACTACAACTCCTATCTCTACTAAAGTAGACAGAAGATATTCCCTCCAATACTTTCTCTTTAATAAAGAATAGAAGAGTATACCGCTTCTGGATATGGCAAGACCGTAAGCAACAATTTCCATTAATCCAAAAGGAGTAACAAGAATCAGTAAAGGTGAGATATCATTAAGGTTAGTAGATGTTGCTGCTATTGCGTTAAATACCATACCTGTTGAAAAACCAGAAAAAATTCCTAAACCTACACCTAGTAATGGAACAAACATGCCTAATGCAATCTTTGCATTATTAATGAATATCCCTGTCTGATCAATATCTTTAATTTGATCCATGAACCGGTTTTTTAGATCATTTACTTCTGAGCTGCTCATATATATTGATGAACCCCAATAATACGAGATAAGAAAAGTGATTATACCAAATGCAAGATACAGTAGACGTCTCTTGATGGTGAGATGCAATTCAGTGTAGTAGGGGTATTTGCTCCTATAATTATTTGTAGTTATTATTCATTTATCTGTTATAGAAATGTAATTAAATATGGCGGTTTCATAGTCAAGGTGGACAATTTGGATTTCGGAACAGAAATATCCAATGCCCTATGTTTTGCAATTAGTAAAGGATATCAGGTACATCCTGACGCTTTTGAAATGCTTAAAGGGCTTGATATAGATATTCTTGGGATCATTCAAGACATTATTAAAGCCAAGGTAAGCGGTAAAGATAATTCTTTAATTCTGGTTGAAGATATAAAAATGGTCGTTGATAAACATTCTAAAAATGGAGGATCTCAAAACAGTTCTTGCAATAAGTCTTCATTATTAGATTCATTACATCTACGCAATAGTGATACATCAGAACCCGTATCATACAGAGTACTTTTAGATCCAACTCCTATAATTAATAGTGGAGAAGGAGTTGAAGGGTATATTTCGCTATTTAGAAGCAGGTATGAAAAATCTATGCGCATCTTATCCTTACGTCCCGATAGTAGACGAATTACAAGAGTAAAAACTCTGAAGAAAAAAAATACAGATACTGGAAATCAGAAACCATACATGCGATATGAACAATTTTCAGGATTATCCTCAACAATGGTTGTAGCTGGCTTGGTTATGTCAAGACAGTTAAAGCGGCATGGATTAGAAATAGTGATAGATGATTTTAGTGGAGATTTACATGCGATGGGTACGACTGAGGATATAAAAAAACAGGGCTCGTTGATCACCACAGATCAAATGGTTATGTTAGAATTAGAGAACAGTGGAAAAAGTCAAAGTTTCGTTATAAAAAATATAATATCACCTGATATTCCAGATCATTTGCCAAACAGGGCCAAATCTGAATCCTACGTGGTATTAATCTCAGACTTACATGTAGGAAGTACATATTTCATGGAAACCGCATTTATGAAATTTTTGAATTGGATATCAGCAGCTGATGATGAAATTGTAAGGAAGATCAAATTTCTATGTATTGGAGGTGATTTAATTGATGGTATAGGAATATATCCTAATCAAGACAAAGAATTACTTGAATTAAATATTAATAGTCAGATGTCACATGTAATAGACTTACTCTCACGTATACCTAAACACATTAATGTTTTTGTTATTCCTGGAAATCATGATCCTGGTCGAAGAGCATTACCACAACCTTCTATTCCTAGGCAAAACTCTGAAAAACTTTACACATTTCAAAATTTTAAGATGCTCGGAAATCCTAGTTTAATCGAATTGAATGGTGTAAAGATACTAATGTACCACGGACAGAGTCTAGATGATATCATAGGTACGATCCCTGATCAAAGTTATGCCAAGCCTGCGGAAGCAATGAAAGTATTATTGAGGGCAAGACATCTTTCTCCTATTTACGGAGAACGTACTCCTATAGCACCCGAACAAGAAGACCATATGGTAATTACTGAAGTTCCAGACATATTTCATTCAGGACACATACATGTTCTAGATGCTCAAAATTACCGTGGAACATTAATAGTAAATTCTGGAACTTGGCAAGGACAGACAAACTTTCAAAGAACCATGGGCATTATACCTAATCCTGGAGTTGCAATTATAGTTGATCTGTCTACACTTCAACCATTTATAATGGACTTTAATCAATAGAAAGTAACCCTGTGAGAATAGAATCCTCTTTCAAGGCTTCCTTCACAGTTGAATGTGGTACGGTGATCCTAATTTTTTGTGATCTACCATATCTTCCTTGACTTATAACATCACTAGTTATTAGTCCTAATTGATCTAACTCACTCATTATTTGGGTTATTCGACGTTGGGTTAATGGTTCTTGCTCAATACGTCTACATATATCTGAGTATATTTCATATACTTCTCCAGTGT
>JBOGPP010000274.1:0-5880 GCA_050748485.1 Nitrososphaeraceae archaeon
GCATTGTTTGCAATCGGAATCGCTATAGCATTGATCATCGATAGTTAGTTGCCTAAATGATCCAAATGATCTTATCTCAGAATATCCCGTATGATAACTCACTGACTGACTATTCTTCGACTAACACATTTTATGAATCTACCTTTAGACTATCTTTCTTAGCCCTAATTAACACATAATCCAACATTCCATTCATGGATAAATCATTCATTTTTAAAGCTGACCTGTACACCATATACTCAACAAACTCGAAGAACATTCTCTGTTTGTACGTTGCAAATGATTGTATGAGTCTACGTCTAATGTTTTTTCTGTTTCTAACATAATACTCTGCCAAGGGTTCATATACATGATGTCCAATTCGTTGAAATTCTTCTATCTTATAACCACGGTTTATGATAGATTTTGAAATTGTATCTATATCATATTGTTGGGAGGCCCAACTAAAGTATAGAATTCCAAGTTTTTTCATTAGCTTCAATTTTTTTACAACGCTAACATTCTGATTATCCTCCCCCTTTTCTAATGATTTTAAATCTACAACTGGAATTGCAAGTACAATTAATCCACCAGGCTTTAAAATGGATCTAGATACTTCTAGAAAATTGGCTATGCTTTGGAAATGTTGTGCTGATTCAAATGCAATGATCATATCAAGCTTATCTTTCCCGAATGGTAGCATGGCTGAGCTGGCATTAATCAAAGATATGCGGTCAGAAGAAGCAGACAGAGAGGAATTGGGGAGAGGAGGAGGAAAAATTACCTTTTTTCTCGCTGTACTCAACTCCAGGTAATTGATGTCAACACACAAAATCCTTAGATGAGGATATTCTGATCTCCATTGAACTGCAGGAGCTGAGAATCCACTTCCAACATCAGCAATCATCTCCACGGTATCGAATTTAGCGAATTTGCCAAATATCGCACTGAGTTCATGTTGTGCGTTGACCGGATCATTACTATTCTTTTCCCAATAACCAAAGTTGAGCATATAATCGTTAGAATCATTTACTGCTGTCCGGACATACGGAGTCAAAGAATTGTACAGCTTGATGATATCTCTTTCAGTTTGTTTAAAAATCCACAAATTCAATTTCACTGAATAGAAAATCATCAAATGGCGGGCTCATAATTACAGATAGTGACTGCTGTAATGGCACTCTCATATATATTATCACTCATCTAAATGATCTGTGCGGAGGTCAGCAATGTAATGGATTCATCTTTGATTATCCAAATCTGGTGGAATTAAGGCAACAACACTTCCAGGAAAATGACTGGCATCCTAATTTGGATAGGGTAATTATGATGCTATCAGCCCATGGTACAGATAAACTATATGAAGATGAAGATCTGATGCTGATGACTACTTGATACTTGAAATTCCAAATAGCAATTATCCCAGTTCTGGATTTGAATAGTTTTGATTTTCAATGTTCCCTTTTAACCTACGTTAATTGACAAAGTCTCTTATTTGTTAAGATATAGATCAAGTTATTAGTGACTGTCAGCCTTACAACGAGTACTAAATGTGAAGTATTATTTGCGAAGGTTTTTGCACTATTCATTTATTACTTGAAATGATTGTGATAGTTTATATAAGCATCTTATCAGGACGTCCAGAAGACTTTTCTGCAGTTTAGATATTTCTTTTCTAAAATACAGCTTTTCACAAGAACTGAAGATTATTGTAACAAATCTTACAAACAGGAGCAGAGAGTCAATGTTATGGTGTATCATACCGGGGATTAGCTAAATATTCAAGAAAATAGTAGAAAACTAATAACCGACACATTCAATATTGTGTATAATTGGCTAGATTAACAAACAAGTCAAAAGGGAAGACAATTACGCATCGATATGCAAGCAAGGTACTAAAATCTAACCCGTTAAAAGATCCATATATAAGAGATGTCTTGGTTTATCTTCCTCCCGAATATACACAAAGTAATTCTAAAGGTTACATTGCCGCTTTTGGTCTTGTAGGATTCGGAGGCCAGGGAAAGATGCTGCTAAATGCAGATCCATTTGCAGAAAACATAGAAGAGAGAATGAATCGCCTGATTTTAGAAAGAAAATGTGGTCCAATGATCTTGGTTCTACTCGATTGCTTCACAAGATTTGGCGGAAACCAATATATCAATTCTTCGGCGACAGGCAGGTACGAAGACTATATTATAAATGAGATTGTGCCATTTATAGATAAAAACTACAACACTTCTGCGCATGCTGTGTGGGGAAAGTCTTCTGGAGGTTATGGTTCTATCGTTTTAGGCATGCGTCATCCTGATGTCTTTCAAGGTGTTGTAGATCACTCTGGGGATGCCGGTTTTGAATACTGTTATCCTCCAGATTTTCCGAAAGCCCTTGATGCTTTTAGAGAATCTGGCGGCCCTAAGAAGTGGCTAAACAATTTCTGGAAGAAGCCTAATCGTCATCAAAAAAATGACGGGCCGCCTTTGAATACATTAGGAATGGCAGCGCATTATTCACCAAATCCTAAATCAAAAGAAATGGGCGTAGATTTACCCTTTGACCTCAATACTGGCGAGACGGTACAAGATGTGTGGAATAGATGGCTTGCTTGGGATCCAGTGAGAATGATTGAAAAATATCGTGAGAACTTAAAAAAGCTTAAACTTATTTTCATTGATTGTGGCACCAAAGATGAATTTAATCTTCATTGGGGTGCAAGAATGCTTCACTCTAAACTCGAAAATATGAACATCAAGCATATTTATGAAGAGTTTGACGATGGTCACATGAGTATAAGCTATAGGTATGATACATCTCTTCCAATGATTTGTGCTGCGCTATCATAAATGCAAAACTAGCAAAAGTAGCTCTAGATAATTGTGACAATTTATAACCAAAAAAAATCGATATGCAGAAAGGACAGATGGTCTCTGCATATCAAACATTTATGACCGCCTGTTTAACGGGAGCTCCATAAAGACTGCATTGACATGACGAACACCTCAAGTACATACTTGAACATAATCATAGGAGAGCGGGTATTGGTGTGGGCCATAAGTTGGTGGATTTATGACAGGCAGAAAAAGACTTCGATCCAACAAGATTATATTCTACAACGCGTACGCGATTAGAACAAAAGAACACGCAGGTGTTAATGAATTTGGAAAACTTTGCAGAGCGCCATGATGAATTGTTAAACAGTCTTATCATCTTGAATGAGAATATTCTCGAATTAGATAAAAAAATTCAGTCCGTAATAGAAAATAATAAATGATTAATTGTTTGTTAAGAGGGCTTTCTTAGTTACATTACAACAAGATGGATACAAGGAACAGGCTGGAGCAGAGACGCCTAGAAATTTTTATATCTCCAACCATGCAATCGCAAATAGAGACTATGGGTGCGATTTTGTTTAATGGATTATTATTCGTCTTACTCCTCATTGTTGTGCAATAGCTGAGACGAAAACAGTATTAGGAGATTCAGTAATTGCAGTAACTCCAGTCGGAGACTTCCCTCAAACTTTGGAATATAACCTTCTAACAATAATACATATGTTACTAGTACTCTCAAAGGTGCCGATGGTCTGGTATCTGTAATACATTAGTCTTTCACCAGGCTCCAGATTAGAGTGTACAAGTTGAATTATGTATAACTATTCTTAGTCACAGTACCAACCAAAATCGAGCGCCTTATGAATTAGGTGCTGTAATAATTTCTCTTGTAGTTGTTTCCTTGTTCCTTGTTTCTTTTACAGCGTCATACATTACAATTAACTTAAACCACCATCATTCGAAAAGTCAAGTTTATCCTTGCTTGAGTGATTTTATTAGACTTAGGTAAGCTGTGCAACCAATTCATTTGTGTCGCATCTTTCATAACAAGCAAACTGCCATGTTCAAGTACAAGTGATACCATTTGTTTAGTTTGCTTATGCTTGAATGAAAACTTTCGTTCTGCTCCAAAGCTTAGTGATGCAATAGGAGTATTCTTTCCTATTGATCTTTCATCATCGCTATGCCATCCTAAACCTTCATCCCCGTTGTGATATAAGTTTAGTAAACAAGAATTGAATCTTGCTCCTGTAATTTGTTCTACTAATCGCTTAAGCTCTAAAAGTTCTTTGGTCCAGGGTAATGCTTGCTTTGTTGCATTTGAATAAGTATACAAGTAATCAGAGTCACCGTACCATGCTACTTTTCTTTTCGTAATGATATGTTTACCAAGAATTATGGCTTCATCATTTTGCCACAGAATACTTTTTAATAATAGATCAAAATATCTATTTGCTTCTTTGTGTGGCATAATTCTCCCATAATAGTGTGCTGTTCCGTCTTTGTGTAGAAGATTGGCTGTCCCGTCCACATTAAATATATCTAGTTTTCCATTCATTACAACCATTATTGAGAGGTCAATTCTATCTAGATAGTATCCCTGAAATATGGCTTTCTATTCCGATAAAAAAGAATCTACGCACTTTCATTTTTCATCGCTTCTTATTTGATTTGCAGATCTGTTTCAGTTTTGAAGGATTCAAAGATCGCTGATTGCTCTTTCGTTAAAGCATAATCTCATTTTCCTTACTTCATCTCTTTTGCTTCCAGTAATTCTAATCTCATATTATTGTATAAATATGTGTAATTAATTTAAAGCATCATGGAAAATAATTCCCAGAACATGTCTCTCTCCCTCATGCACTTCGCTTACACCATGCCTCAGTTGTGCTCGGTAATAGCCTTTGCTCCCTTTCACAGGCTTAAAATTAGTAGTAATTATTAGCATATCACCCTTACGTGGTCTTAAAACAATGGCTTTTGACTGTGCCCTCGGAATTTGTTGAGTTAACACAAATTCTCCACCAGTATAATCATCATCAACCTCATTTAGAAAGAAAACTAATTGAAAGGGAAAGAAAATGTCTCCATATAGATCCTGGTGCAATGTATTATGACCCCCCTTCCCATATTTTAGAATGAGAACGGTAGGTTTTATTTGATTATTCTGGTGACATAACCTTTGAAGTTCATCGAACTTGTCTGGATAATGTCTTTCTATGTTTAACATCTTCATCCACGTATTTGCGATCGGTACAAGTTTTGGATAAACCGCTTCTCTGATTGTTTGGATAAGATCCGATAACGGATATTTGAAATATTTGTATTGGCCTAATCCAAACCTATGCCTCTCCATTGTAATGGTCTTGCGATAAAGATCGGTGTTATCATATTCGTCAATAAATTCTTTGCAATATCGATAATGAAGGAATTGTGGCACCAAACTGTATCCTTTTTTATTCATTTCGTCCATCACGGACTGCCAATTAATCGCTGAAATCTTTTCCCGTATAACTTTACTAGTATTCAACAGTTCATAATCTCAGTCTTTGCTTTGCGGATAAACTCTGACATTTTTGAAATTCTGAACGATTCCATTGGTTAATGATACTCCCTCCTTTTCAAGTAATTGTCTTTTTCTAGCAGTTCCATAGGCATAACCCCCTACTTTACCGTTAGACATCACTACTCTGTGGCAAGGCACCTTAATTGGGTTTGGATTTTCGCCAAGTATTCTCCCTATTGTCCTTGAGGCTAAAGGATTTCCAAGTGCTCTTGCTAGATCCCCATAAGTGGAAACTTTTCCTGCAGGAATCTTTAGGAGCAGGTCGTAAACATCGTTATTTCTTATTGGCTTACGAGTGTTGATCTTCGCCTTTTTATCTGACATCGTAACCATTGGAGATGATAGCAGCAAATTCTTTTTTGTTCTTTCGATTGAAGAAATTTTTTTCACATCATGATTTAAGTGTTTCATATCATCTTTATTCATATGATATGATACCATGATAGCGTTATATAAGTTTATTTATATTGATATCTTGATAGCAGTATCTATAAATACTTGTTG
>JBOGPP010000275.1:0-9119 GCA_050748485.1 Nitrososphaeraceae archaeon
TTATTTGATGGTATTGGAGTTTATTTATTCGCGAAAGGACAGTAGGAGCAGAAACCCCTATCTGGTCGGCTATGTTTCTGTATGAAAGTCTTGCATCAACTAGAATTTTTTTTAATATCTTTGTGTCAGTCTTGTCAATATTCAATTCAATGGAATATCCTATAACTACCTCTAAAAACAGTAGACTATGATAAACCTTATTGTATTACTCCAAGCAGAAGCAAATTAACAAGACCTTCAGGTGTCTGACAATAAAATAAATGATATTTCGCTAATCACTCTTTTTTATGCGCTTTGTATTTGAATTTGTTATACTATTTCTGGCTATTCTTCCTTCAAGTCTCTCCCCCTAATTTCTTATGCTATTCTTCCGCCTTTTCATCCTAATAAAATAATTTTTACTTAATCTTCCACCATCTAAATGGTGTTCTTGCAGAATTGAATGAATGTTTCAAATTTCAAATAGGTGTGACATCAAGAAATAAGTTTTGTTTTGCTTAAGAGTCTCCTTCTTAGCTTTGCGTCATGCGTTTTTATCCTCAAACATGTTCCACAGCAAGGACACCTTATCTTATTCCATCTTATAAAAACCTCACATTCGGTACAGCGTCTTACACCATTCTCATAATATGTAGCGTGATAAGACTTCTTTGCTTTATATTCAATGCAAATATTCTTACAGGACATAATATGTGTCTACTTATATCAAATTATATCTGTTAGTTATTTTGATAACTATATCGTATGTTAAAGTTATTCTGCTGCAAAGTACTAAAATATTGAAAGGCATTTCGTAGAATAATTCTAACAATTTCTCTCATAGATACGGATTTAGAATTTACATCTATTGATTTACCTCTTGATAATTTGATCTTTTTCTTATTGATATTAGAGTCTAACAAATTGTTCGTCTCTCTCATACTTGCTTGCTTTAACTATTTAGACATTTCTGCTGCTTGAGATGAGTAATGTTTTTACTTGTTTGAATACACATGGTAGTATTGATTTGTCTTTTATTTTGCAGGCTAGGAATAGAAAGGTCCAGAAGGATTTATTGTAGCTGTTGTTTCGATCAATTGCGTGTACTACCAATAAAGGCGGTATAGGAACTCCATCATCTGACAAAACCAGTGTCGGAAGTGATGTCTATATTCTTGTCATTCTGGCTAGCTCTGCTTTCAACTGCTTCAATCAGCTACTGCTCCACCCGCTTGTCGCATTTAGGATTAATTGAGCAATCTCATTTGGATGTGATACCAGTGATGCATGGCTAGAATTAAGTGAGAGCGTGGTAGCATTCATTCGTTCTGCAAAGAGACGTTCGGTATCAGGATAGATCATTCGGTCATTCTCAGATACCTGATACCACGTTGGAAGTTGCTTCCAAGCTGGAGGACCAGATTTTTCACCGAAAATTGATTGATTGGCTGGCTTCTGTACAACTGCCATTATATTGGCCTCAGTTGAATCAACGTCCTGAGCGAATGATTCACGGAATTTATCTTGGTTGATATAAGTAAAGCCGCCACTATCTGGCTTGATATTGTCATAGGTTTTCAAAAATTCTTTTGGAAACTTTGCTACATAATCATTGAGAGATTCACCCTCGTCGGGAGCCCAAGCTGCGATGTAAACAAGTCCTGTGACATAAGGATTATTGTAACCAGCGTTAGTGATTACTTCACCACCATATGAGTGTCCAGCAAGTATCGTTGGTCCGCCAAGCTGCTCAATTGCACGCTTTACTGTATCGACATCATCTGTCAGAGAATGAAGAGGAAGTTGTACAGCAATAACCGTGTGTCCCGCGTTCTTTAGAATAGGAATTACTTTGCCCCATCCTGATCCATCACCCCAGAATCCATGAACCAGAACAATATTCGTAGCGTTCGTCGTCATATCCTGTATTCCTTGAGGTTGCATTAATGTCTTATTCTGTGGGCTAGCCCAGCCAGAATATGCAGTTGAAGCGAGACTCGCGATGATTGAAATGCTCAGACAAAGGAGAACCAAGCCTTTTCGTTTTGAGATTATTATTCTATGCATCTCATCGTCATTATGCATGCCTTACTCAATAAGTACCTAAGTAATAAACTGAGTGGTCATCCGTCGGATTTTTGATTCTGGTTTATATCTTCATTGAAGCGCGGTAAGTATCTCTTCAGAATAATTGTGGCTTTTCTTCAACTTTCATTTTTGTCTTATTTGTTATAACCGTTTTCCACTTAGTCTAATAACTCGTGACATCATTATTTTTCTGGTGTTAAACAAGAAAATGAAGAATCAAGGATTCTTTGCTTCATGCTCCGTTTTGGAATGATCTTCTAAATCGAATCTAGACTTAAACTTTCTTCCGCAGATCGTGCATTTGAATTTTCTTATAGTAAATATATCAAACCGCATTCTGTATATTCCTCACCGTTAAAGCAGTAAATAAACCCATCTTAATAACCAACTTTAGAACTCATTAGAAATAAGTTGGAAGCTTACTTTTATTCTTAGCTTCAGCTATTTGTTTGCTCGAAGCACGTACGAGCATAAATCAGAAGGTAAAGTTGATACAATGGTAGAAGTAAGATCCTTTGCTACCGCATTAACCGTTTATCATTTTTATGTTTGAACTGAGCTACCCATAAAATTAAGTTTTAAAGCCGCCGGTTTTAATGCGTAACCATGCTCCGAGTAGCATCCGTTCAAAGATGTAAAGTTTAATACGAGTTTGTCATGAATCGGCGTAATTAGCAAGTGACGATCGGTTCTTCCTTTCCATTAGACTACCTTCCGTCGTCCTACTTTAAACCTAAAAGGGCTGCGTGTGGTTAGACGCTACATGGTGGTCGACGCCAGATAATGAATTTGTCCATATTTCTCTATTTTTGGCGGCTGTCCACTTCACCTATTTGAGTCTCCTTTTATACGATATTGCGATACTTATGATGCATTTAATTTCAAGGTCTGACGGCTTACTCAGTCCTCCTTTGCAGGCCGTCAACCTTGTGTTGATATCAGAAAAGGTTAAAGTCTTGCACTTCGTTTGTGAAGTTACTGTTGATATGAGAAGTAGTAGGTCAGGTCAGGCATTTCGACGTTATGTGTTTTCACTTTGATCTACTGCCCCTTGATTATGAGCTATCAGTGCTGAGTGTATAAGAAATGGGGCTGGAGGGTATCATCAACCAACCCCATGGTGAAATTATTCGGTTTTGGAAAACTGACGTTACGCAATGCTATAGTATGTTAAACTTCTTTAAATATTTAACCCTCCAGTCATTTCATGTTATTAATGGAGATTACGAAACACATTCAAAGCAAATTTCAACACAGATGAATTTAATGTACATACAACAGATCTTGGTTATTTTGAAACTCAAGACTATTACATTTCTTGCAGATAAAAAGGGTACTTTTGAATATTATTGCACCATACATCCTGAGATGAAAAGAATTATAGAAGTTATATAGGAACAAATTGAGCAAGACAGAATATCTTTTGTTAGTTCTCGTCTATACGTTAGCAAGTATGTAAAGTATAATTTCAAGTATCACATGTATTAGCATAATTTTTAATAAGGTAACTTGGTTAGTTAATCTTCAAATATATTGTCAATCCAGAAGTGTTGTACTAATTGCCGATAGGATGTAAAGGACTATGCAATCTGTATCAGATTAGAGGAGGGGGAAATCATTCTGTCTACCAGGCAGGGTATAAGAGATGTACTGAATGCGGAATTTACATAAAGTATGCAAAAAATAGATGTCCCTGCTGTAGCTGCGTATTGAGAACCAAGAAGCGAAACTACTCAAGAAAAACAGGAGTCGCATTCGCAGAATATACAATCATTGAAAACAAATCATCAAAAGGTTTGCAATCGACAGAAATACTTCTAGAATAAAAGATCTAGCATAATCGATAGTCGTGCTAATTATCTTTTCTCTATTGTCGAGCGACCGACATCTTCGGTCGAGTACTTTAGTAGATTTACACAACCGTCTAATTCAGAAATAATAGATGATGATATCCTTTTTATCCAGGCAAAGAGCTTGAGATGAATCTATTAACATGTATGCGACCCTTTTCAAGTCCTCTCTTTACTACCACAAATATATGCAGATATTGAGGATATAGCGAATAAAAGTCGAAGTGATTGTTTACGGATACCTAATCGCAGTGTTATCTCTTGGGAATCACTTCTTAATTCTTAATTCGCTTTTGGTCACTTGTTTGGAGCTAGGTGAGGTGCGATATAAATTTCGCTGACCTATTACGTACGGTAGAACAAATTTCCAATGGAACACATATCAAGAAGTTTTTTAGATGATGAATCATAAGTCAAGATAAGAACTGGAATACCCAAAGAAAAAGATCTTAAGCATTATAGCTCCTTGCATAATTATTATCTAGGCTACTGTCGACATTGCGTCTACCCAATCAAAGAATGTAGGATTAATGGTACACAGCAATTTAGTACTATCAGGGCAGAGATAGTCAATGGATCTCCTGATCACAGCAATATACGGCTCGGTGTTCCTCCAGACGTTCAGGCTTCTAAAGGAGGCTAAACTTAGAAAATATTACTACGTAATTGGATACGTTTACCGCACTATCATAAACCGTTTGAATAGAGGCGAAGCAATAGAACCAGTACAGAAATACGATCCTGATTAACTCTACTATTATAGGGTTGATTTCAACAAGATATCTGTTGATCTGCCGGGAAGGAAAACATCTTCATCATTATTGAATCGAGCCTAGACAGGGGTTTCAAGAACACACGATAACAATTTCATTTCATTTCATTTCCTTTTTTTATTTTTCATTCTATTCTAATTTACATGGTTCTACTTTTCCCATACAGAATCGAGTATAGTGATGAACTTTTCCCGCAAAGAATGTATAAATCCTTAACTTATTTGAAAAAAGCTCACTTTGGTTACTTATCTTACAAGATCAGAAAGTCATCAACAGGAGATATGACAATTACACCTGAGCTTGTAGTACCTTTACTCCCTGATTCTTTGATAATGGCTATAACCTCCTTTAACTTGTTCTCATCGACTATTGTTACTATAATCCTTATGGTTGAATATTTCATTTTCATGGTTCTCCCTTTAACGCTCAATTCCTGCTTTTCGCCCTTGCCCATTCCCTTTGAATCAAAAAATGTTACCTGATAGTTTGAAGATTCTAAAGCATATAGTACGGTTTCAGACTTTTCTGATGAAACAAATGCTTCAACCCTTTTCATCATGTTCCAATTGCTATTATCTAGCCGCAACAATTACTTATACATAATGTCGGTGTGACACTTCTAACACACATCGAGGCGGTGTAATACGTCAAATATACATCGCGAAGATCAGCGTGTCAGTATTGTTCTAATCATAAGCCATCGTAACCTAAATCTAGCGCTGAGTTAGTATTGCGTCGCCACTTAGTTTAGTTCCTATCTCGTATGCGTTGGAAACTTCATTAACAAATATCACACCATGTGGTTCATTTTCGGAACCTATGCTGCTTACAAGATCGTCGATAATTTCTTTTGCAGAAGAATCGGGTACTACTGTTTCGACCTTTGTTCTTGTTTCATATTCTGGAGTAACTGTCTTGACGCTCCATCCATCTCTTTCCCGTATTTCTTTGCGTTTTATGCGACCTGCACCTTGAATTTCGGAGAACGCTACACCACCTACATTGTGCTTGCGTAGTATGTCAGTCACCTTGGGAAGATCTTGTGCAATAATAAAGATCTTTAACTCTTTCATAAATTCAAATCTCAAATCTAATAGATAAGCTTTTTCTAACAGTCAATATGCGGATGTTCTCTCACGTTCAAATATTTTACCGGAATATGAGAGAAGTGTTCGTAGCTACTCATTCGTCTCCAAGTTAACATGACTGTACAAGGAAAAAGAACAACTATTTTAGGTGAAGTGTGCATTAAAGAAATAGAGGAAACGTAGCGTTGACCTCTGGGAAGTATTTTAACAAGGGAGTAAAAGCATTAGATGCTGCGGATATAGGGCATGTCGTAAGAGAAACAATGGACAAGATTATAGTATTCGGACAAAAAGAAGCAAGGTACGATATACCTATTTCAGAAATACAGCAAGTGGGTGCCAAAGTTCTGATTGGACTTTGCATGTCTGAGATCGTTGACAGATTCAAGGTTAAACGGAAGGAACCATTACCTCATGGCCGGAGCAAATCGTGGCCTTCTGAGGCCGCTGACATTGATCTTGCCACGTATGAAGGAAAGTATCCTAGGTCGTTATTCAACAAAGGAGTCAGGGCATTTAACGAAGATGACTTGGGACATATTGTGAAGGAGACAAATGATAAGATTATCGTATTTGGTTCTTCAAATGCGAGATATGATATATCCAAATCTCACATAATCGCAGTTGGTAGAAATGTTATTTTGAATATAGACTTTCCTGAGATACATAAATATCAGGTGACTAGAAGCTCATCACTGCCTACTGACGTGCAAGCAGAGCAAGAAGAGAAAGAAGAGGTATATGGAGATGCAAACGATGCGGATGATGCAGAACAAGAGAAAGAACAACAAACAAATACAGAGGGCATGTCAGATGAAGATTTCCATAAGTATTATCATGGACCAAAGGAAGAAGAAGTACCTAAACAGAAAACCACACACAAAGAACAATCAGGTCAGCTTTTCGATCTGCAAACAATCTTTACACAAAGACAAGATAGGCTACGTGAAGCATTAGAAGAACGGTATCAATACAATACCTCGATAAAACGAGGCCAAGATTTTCTATTAAAACATGTAAGTTCCAAGACTCCCTTGGTTGTAATGTTTGTCGACCTAGTAGGTTCCACGAATATGAGCATGACTCTACCAGCAGAAAAAACTTGTTACAATAATGACTGCGTTCTCACGTAAGGTATCTTCTATCATAGAAAGCTACGATGGATATGTACTAAAGTATGTTGGTGATGCTGTTATTGGATTCTTTCCTTCTGGCTTTAATAAGTATCTTACATGCGATCGTTCATTTGAGTGTGCGCAATCAATTGTAAATGTAATAAAAGATGGAATAAATCCTATATTAGCCAAAATGAATTTCCCACACTTAGCCATAAAAGTAGGTATGGATGAAGGAGAAAATGTGGTTGTTCAGTATGGTTATGACCAAAGCTCACCAATTGACATATTAGGATATAGCATGAATGTGGCAGCAAAGATAACCTCTCTGACAAGTGCAAATAGAATCTCTGTAGGAGAAGATGTATTTAGGTTACTCCATCCAAAAATACAGTCAAGATTTGAACAATTGCCTATGAGTGAAAATGAATGGAAGTATATTGATCGACGTACTGGAAGCCCCTATAAAGTTTATACTGCGAAATGAAATTATTTATGTCAATATTTGCTCTGTTGCACAATCCATTAGTATTTTAGTTCATTTAATCAGTGAGTCATGTCATTCGATTGAACATGTTATACAGAGCTGCCTCTAGTAAGATCTCCTTTATCATGTAAGGAAACTTTCTAGCTGTTACATGTTCTCCAATCATTCTTTTAATAGACGAGATACCGTTTCTGCCATCCATCTGTGTCCATAGCTAACGCTATGCTTCCATCTTTTGAGGTTTGATTGTTGTCTTACTACAGTCATGTTTCCAGCTCGACAGTTAGTTGACTTGACTTTAGAATTACTTCTTGTATCTATACCAGGTTTAATATGGTTCTTGGATAGATATCTAAATTTCTTATTACTGTCATACATACCATCTGCTACCGCACCCTTTACATTGTTATTTTCAGACGCATTATATACCAGATTCTTCAGCATCTTGCCATCATGTACCTCTTCACTTGTTACCTCCAAAGAAAGGATTCTTTTCTTCTTGATGTCAACTGCTACATGTATCTTTAGATAACCTTTTCTAACATGCCATTTATGCCGCATCCATTCTCCCCGATTAGCTACTTTGATTCTTGTACTATCCAAAGCAATCACAATATCATTACCTAATTTTTCATGGATTTTGATCTCCAGCCTATTTATACGTCTACTAATGGTACTGTAATGTGGTATGCTGGGTAATTTCGTGCTTGCACGAGCTATAACAACACCCTGTGTTTGTCTATATGGTAGGTGAAAATATGCTCTCATGTAGCGCAGGAGCTGAATAAAAGAATCTGGGTAGTCGTATGGTTCACCAACCTTGCCATGGTTCATTTGAGATAATTCATTATCCCATCCATCAAGTACATCAAGATCCAGGAGGACCTGACCACGCCTGACCAGTGATTCGTTATAGGAAGGCCAGTCAATCATAGTATATACAATAATTACTATTCGTAGCTAAATCCAGATTGGTCAAGCAAGTATCACTTAAAGCATAGTGAATCATGCAACAGAGCATCAATATTATAATATAATTGAGAAGCGCTTTTCTTGTAGGCATATGTGACAATTGAAAGAATATTCGATCAATACTCGGAGAGTTTATTATAAGAGGTTACCTTCAGAGATCTTTTGTGTCTTGGCGGACAAACTTTGACCTCGTGGCCTGAATAAACAACAAGCAAATATTGAACTATGGGTAAAGGATTAGCACCTAGCGAATCTTTATGAAAATGGTTTAATCATGATTCAGATAAATGGGATGAGTTTCAAATAAGATATTACAAAGAATTGGATTCAAAAGAACAAAGCATAGTGTATGATTTACTCACGAAGATTGTTGAATTAGAATCTATAACTTTGGTTTATGCTGCAAAAGATGAAAAATACAATAATGCCATTTCAATGTGGATTCCAGCATTTAATGTTAGACTTATACAGTGATCTTAGCAATCTAATATCCTCTCAATAATACAAATCAATGTTAAGAAGTCCTAGTGTTCTATCCTATTTTAGGATTAGGCATTTAATAATGGTCTGAGTGATTGCAGATGTTTGCACAATAAACATCATATTTATTTCTAATTAAAAAGACTATACAATTCTAAAAATGCCAATTGATCCAGACTTTCCAAAGAATCATCAAGTGATAGGTAAACATATTCTCGGAGATGGCGAGCAGTACCACTATGTGTGGGGACCAGGAAGGATTGCTGAAGCTGCAGAAAACGAAGAAG
>JBOGPP010000276.1:0-3822 GCA_050748485.1 Nitrososphaeraceae archaeon
GGGGCATTCAAGGAAAAGATTTCCAACGACACTTACGTATCATGTCCAGTTGTTACCCCAAATGGAAGCGTACTAGGAAGACAATTCAAAATCCATTTATTCGGCCTTCAAAGAAGGACGTTTAAACCAGGTTCAAAAATGGAGCTCTTTGATATTGGCAAACTTAAATTTAGTGTGGCTATTTGCTATGATTTAGTGTTTCCGGAGATAGCAAGATCTGCCGTACGAGAGGGTGCAGATTTACTTTTCTTTCCGTCGAAGATACCAAAAAAAGGTATTAATCCTTGGCATTTGTATTTGCAGGTACGAGCTCTAGAAAATAGAATTCCAGTGGTAGCTTCGAACGTATGCGGGGGATTATTTGGTGGCAGGAGCATGATAGTTGATCTCACGTATGACAAGAACACAGATATTGCGATCCCCAAAATTAAGACTGGAGCATCTGTCAAAGAGCAAATAATAATTGTAGATATCGACCTAAAGAGATCAAGACAAATACGTAAAAGGAGATTTGCTGATTCTTTCAGAATTAGTTAAAGAATAGATGTAGGGCGGAAACGGACACTTCTATCAGTGGTTTGTTTACAATGAGCTACGATTCTGTATTTCATCTCTGATCACAATAATAGCATCCCAATACTCGATTCTCCGACGCGGGAATTAAGTAACATGCAAACGGTGAAATAGTAGTTAATTGGAATTATGAATTAGGATATCTACAGATGCAGCTAAATCTTACTAAGATTAGGTAGGGTTATGCGGCAGACTTTTAATCTTACCTGTGTCATAAGGGGCTGCTGCATCGATAGCGTCACTCCATCGGTCAGCCTCGCACTACACTTCACTATGCTTAAATTTGATTATGTGTTAAGTGATGAATTGATTGCAATGATAATTAAACTTCAATATCGTGCATTCGTTTGTACTTCTTCTTCATTTATTGAAACACAATATAATACGTCACGTTACAGCTCATATCGTGGAGTAAGTCTGCAAGACTTCTGAGGGCGGTCATGAACTTGACAGACCAGGAGAACCAAGAGAGCCCAAATAAGGACAATGCAACAGGTGATTCGATTTCTAAATATCGCATACTGGTAGTAGATGACAATAAGGACATTCTACGAATACTAAAGATGGGGTTGGAGGGAAGTGGATTTTCGATAGATGCGTACTCTGATCCCTTTACCGTTCTTTCAGTTTTCAAGACTATTTACGGTAACAGGACTGAAACTCCTATCCACATGCCATACGATCTCTTACTGATCGATGTAAAAATGCCAGAACTCAACGGCGTGGAATTGACAAAAGAAATCAAAAAACTAGCGGCGAATGCAAATGTAACCCCTCCACCAATTTGTTTCATTACCGCCTTCGACGAGTACTACGAGATCTTAAGGGACTTATTTCCGAATAATAAGCATGATCCTGATATCTGTCTGATCCATAAGCCAATCGAGATTGAGAATCTTACGACAAGGCTGAAACATGAGATCGCCTTGCACAAGTAACTGGAGATTGTACTGATTGATGAATTCCAGTGAGATCGAAGTAATTTTTGCAATCCAGTCTTCACCAATTTGCAAAAAATACGGATTATATATTTGCTAATAGGACCAGCCTGTCACATTTCTGCAAACCTCTATCTATAGAAGAACAGGTTAACATTGGCAGATGCGCTCTGAACAGAAGCAACAATTCGCGTCGGCGACGGCATGAGATGACAGTAATTGAAATCCTTACTGGAGAACGGAACTGATTTGCCCGGGTTATTGTATAACCCCTTAAAACATGACTGTTTCGTTGTGCAATTTAACACTTATTACTTCCTTTAGTTCATTTGTTGACTTGACTTATGTGTCTAGGTACAACCACTGAATTCAGTTTAATTTATTCAAAATTGTGTTATACTACTTAAGAGACACGACTCATAACGGCCCAGGTCCAGTGGGTATGATGAGTCCAATCAATCCAGAAATAATCCAAATAACTAAAGCTATTATGAATGCCCTTATCCAACCGAAACTGTACAGAGCCCTTAGTGCAAGTAGCCATACAAAGCCCCCGGCTACGGCAGCCAACAAGCCGTGGCCAAAAATGAAGTAGACTATGCTATAAACTGCTGAGCCCAATAGCGCAGCAGCGAAGGCATGCTTTATTCCTTCTTTTTCTCCAAAGAGCTTAGTCACAATGAATATTATGATTGTCGAAATGACCATTCCTATGACAAAGAGTGCGATGCTCCATAGAGTATCTGCCATATTTAACCAGTCATATCCGGTTATTTTTTATTGTAACCCCGGAAGGCCCCGGTCGGATGATGTTTTAATACACGGGCTAAAAAAGAAGGCTTAAATAAGCAATTTTACTAAATTTTAGTAAGCTCATTACATTTTCTTAAAATAATCTGTTTTGCTACTGGCTACTTTATAAGTATTTATGTTGATTTTTGATTTTAGTAAAAATTAGTGAGGACACCAGATTGTTACTTGCACGAAACTCGGCAAGGGATTCTGAATACCGGAAAATCAAGGAATTTTCTGCAATCTTAATATTAAAAAAATTTTTGATTACGGTACACCACATCCTAATTTGATTGGTTCATTCCGGGGGAGAAGATTCATAGTTTTGAATGTCCAACTGAATTTCGCTTGGTCAATCCGGATCTCGTAACTTTACTTAGATTAATTGTATTTTCTCGAAAACTTCTCACCTTATCGTATTAGACGTCCGCTACGCCATTTCCCTTTAATTAGCTAATGAAAAAGAATATGAGATGCCCTCTGACTAGGTTGCTAATAGCAGATGAAAAATTACTCTATCATTTTTTTTATAATTTACATTTAGTTTTCGTCCGTAAATGTATTATAATAAGTAACTTGGCATAATGTATATTTGTCATAAAAAAGATTGTGTGTGCCAAAATAAAACGAATGGGTAGCATTTGGTAACATGATTCTATCTTCTTCCTTGGCGGCGTATAATGACCTACTTCACGTGTTGTTGTTGTTGTTGTCGTCTAAGACCGGGCATGCTTTATTATCTTAAACCTTAATTTGAAGTTCGCACAATATTGGTAGTCACATTACTTGATGCAAAAAATCTGTGCTAGGTGCAGTATCAAATGCAATGTTACTTATTTTTGCGAACACACCGATCAAAAGGATATGTGTAGTGAATGCTACCAGTACATTCACTGGATCGACACTTTCGAGATCGTGAAAAAAGAAACAAGCAAGGAAATAGATGAATTCTAGTCGGAGTTGTCTTCTAGTCGGAGTTGTCGAGTAAACCGTTCAGAAAATTATACATAAAAGAGATGAGAATATAATTCTCGCCTGAATCTAAGCAATAGACATAATTTGTATCATCTGTTTATCGCTTGCCTACTAGTCGAGTTCTTTCTCCTCTAATTCCAGCGTAGATTATCTCTGCCCCTTGAATGACCAACGCCACGACCATAACTACCACCACTACAAATATCCCGAATTGTTGGTTAGTGAGTACGAACCCAGCCAACACAATGCATACTGCTCCTGTTGCTATTCGAAACATTCGCTGGGAGTTGCGCGGAAAAGACTTTCTAATGCCGTCTATTACGCGTATAACACCATTGAAAAGCAATGCAAATCCCACAATTAGAATAAGGAAGTTTATACTATTTTGAGGGAAGGCGATAGTGATAATTGCGAAGAAGAGTACAACCGCACCAATCCCTATATTTATCATCCTTGACCTTCTGGAAAGGTATTCTGTTCCAACGCCGCTTGCGATTCTCTCTACTCCAACAGTGAATAGGACTATTGCAAAAATAATCATTGC
>JBOGPP010000277.1:0-9056 GCA_050748485.1 Nitrososphaeraceae archaeon
TTTGATCATCTTTATCCATCTCTGAAATTGAACACGGGAAAATACATGCTTTGGCATTCTTGGAATAGTATCCCTCGCAGTGTTTGAATGACAGATCTCTGAGCTTAATCATTAGAGTATTTGAGTCAAGTTCATTCTTTGCGTAATCTAAGCCATATATGAGAGCCTGCTCTGAGGTGCTCTTACGAGGTGCAATTTTATCGTTCAAATTCGTGGTGGATATGCCAAGTACATTTCTCTTCCTCTCCATATCTGTAATAAGTTGTGGATCCTTGTCTGTATGGTTTAGAACTGCGTTAACTGAATTTTTCAAGTTATTATATGCTTCATGTGGCCTTGTAACTCGCTTACCCAAATTAGTGGGAACTAAATTTACATACAGTTTTCCACCAATTACTTTAGCTTTGTACGAGTTAACACTATCTCCTCCTTTGTGTGGTGACTTACCGTCGACGATAGAATATTTCCAACCATGCCACGGGCATGTCACTATATTTTCTTTTAACAGTCCCTGACTTAGCGGGCCACCTACATGTTTACATGTATTGGATATAACATAATACTTTCCATCTATATTAAATACAGCAATTTCGATTTTTGTTCCTTTTGCATTTCTTATTGAAAAGCTTCTTGATTTACTTAACGGTACATCGGTGGTTAGACACAGATAACGAAATTTATCATTGAAGTTGTTACTGTTACTTGCGTAACTATTTATTTTCTTCATATTAGTATATCCCACAAAAGTCTTTTCCTGGGGGTAGAAGGGCTATTATAAGCCAGTTCCGTGTTTGGCCTTTCCCCTCTACCATAATAATACCCTTCGGTCATCGGAACAGAAACCCGGGGCATCATCTTGTAGGCATTAATATAATACAGTATTTTTATTTAAACAATATACTCATATGAATAGGTACAGCTATTGTTTTTTTCGTTTCAACATAAAACTACTACTAATAACAATTGCTTATCCTGCCAATTTACAAACATAAGGCCTAACGGGTCAGTCACAAGAAACTAAAAGCATCTACTATATGTTGGTTTACCGGGTATGATAGTAATACAAGTACCAATTTAAAAATTTAATCTATATCTAAAAAGGCAGACGACCATGATAGTTGTGAAGCCTAATTTGGCCGCCTGCCTTGGATCTTGTTATCAGTCGGTACATAGCATAATAATCATTCGGATACAAGTTTTTTGGTATAATAGAATAGGTAGACGACCAATGAGCGATATTGTCATACAAGTGGTCGCCTACCTTCAGTTTGAAGTATCAATCTATGATATTCAAACTATTAAAGACTTATAGTATATTTAAGAAAAGTAGAACAACCAGGTGAAGAATCGCCTAAATCCTGGTTGCCTACCTCATTTCCCTAGATAGACAATGAGGTTCTTTAAGAGTGATTTAAAGGCCCCAACTGCCGGCAGTGTACTGTACTATATGTTATAAAAATGGTGACTAGGAAAAGGTAGGAAAACCAGGCCGACCAAACCTGGGTGACTTGCTCCTACCTACTAAGTGCTGATAGAATGGTCTCACGTTAGGGGGTATGCAACCTTTCACCTCTCGTCGATTACAGTTCTTCTGTGTACTGCGGCAGCTTTTGTACAACAAATTATAAAAAAGATCTAAGCACATAAACAGACTTCTATAGATGGGCACATTAATCATACATGTGTTGATAATTATAGGCCTATGGGCTTGACAGAAAGCAAGACACAGTCAATTTATTTTATGGTGACACTATTTTCTGATTTGCATTGTGAAAGCTGACAATCGCCAATGACAGTTTCATTAGTCATACATACGTCATCTACACATACCGTCTTTTTACTATGTTGTCTCGTGACGGCATCAGTTTCTTGAGTTGGTACTGTACTCAGGATAGACCCAGTGACGATGATGACAGCTACGATAACATAGACGGATATTGAATTTATCTTACAACTGCTGCTGCTTTCATAGCATCTTGTGCATAAGATTCTTCTTAAGCATTTGTCTGTTAAACACAAGTAATTTCTTAATTAAGTTTAAAGTTTCGCTTACCTAGACGCTGAGACGTTCAAATTCCCCCATGATGAACTTAGCCCCAGGAGGTAGTAGGGCCATAGATTGTTTCATCGATTCGCTCATTCTTTCGTCTTTTTCCATCTTTGACATCACTTCATTCATGTGCTGGCGATCTTTGTAATAAATTGACTCGACCCACACTTCCTCGTCTTGATTAGCTGAAATAGTATTGGCAATATTATTGAACCCATCCATTGGCACACTGGTATTGCTTAGCTTGAAAACGTCATAGTGTAGAATACCATGCTGCTTCAACATATCGTAGGCTTCTTTGCAGAGCTGCAACATTGCATCATGATTTTTTTTGGGAACTCTATAGAGAATATGCGAAACGAGAGTGTCATTCATTGAATTGAATCTACTCATACGTAATAGTATATTTCGTAGATATAAAAATGGGTAAGGGATCGAAAGTATAGTTAGTTAGCTGCATCGCCACATAATACAAATAAAGAAGGACACTAATCTGAGTCGGCATTAGCGATCGATATGATTAAGAAGATACAAATATTGGATTGATCAATCTATAATGTAATTGAATAGAATCAGAAATAGACTTACATTAAGTGGTATTGTTTTGGCTTATTTCATAATTATTTTGGGTTTCTTCATAGCTAATCATGAAAGTAATATCGTGGGAGCTTATCCCTCTGATGCCCAAAGGGGTGATTATAGATTCGGAACGATCTCTAGTATACAAAACGATGAAAATGGCATTCCGGCTTGGGTTCTCATGGGTCATTGGAAAAGTAATCTTGCAGACAATCAATCCAGTATTGCAAATCAGACAAATCTAATATCAAGAGCGGGATCTTTTGATGCACAATTTGAGATGGTATTACTTAATGGTAGTGCTGACCATACTCATACTATAACTAATTTTATTACTACGAATTCCTCACAAATAAATAATTCCACGATGATGTTTAACGGTACTTCCACAGCGAGTCTGAGAGCTGGTCCAGTCACAGACATACCAACTAGCATAACCATAATGGGAGACAAAGTCATAAGTATTTGGCTTGACCCATCAAGAGTAGATAATCACTACGGGAATACTCCTATCTACGGCTTGGTGATGGACCGTGATCAAGGCAGACAAGATTCGATGAAATTAAACAGCACTCAATTGGGTTAATAGATAAATTATAGCTGATATTTTTATATCTACCACTTTACCTGTCAAAATGATAGGCATTGATCTCAGCCGTTATGTATTTTTTTATGAAAATGTATTCATTTATATAAAACAGCATAATTTGGATTAATATGCCTAGCTTGTCAACCACCAAATTAGCTTTGGCTTGTTTTTTGTGTGTTACATTAAGCCTGCTGCTAACAACCTTTATCCCCTCCTTAAAAATAGGCTATGGACAAGAGCAATATTCTTTTGTTACACAGTGGGGTGCTGAAGGCATTGGTGTCGCAAAGTTTAAGCAGCCCCTTGAGATATCAGTAGATTCTGATAATAATGTATACGTTACGGATTGGACTAGTCTATCTAACAAAGTACAAAAGTTTACTAATAATGGTAACTTTATTACATCTTGGGGAATGTTAGGATTCGGTCAGGGACTCTTTACCAGTCCGGGCGGGATTGGCTTTGATTCAACAGGTAATGTCTATGTTGCAGACTATGGTAGCCCAGACACTGCAGTACAGAAATTTACAAATAACGGTACATTTCTACAGATGTGGGGTTCATTTGGCTTAGGAGATGGTCAGTTTATTAATCCAAGTGGTATGACAGTAGATTCTGAAGATAACGTTTACGTCGGTGATTTTGGCGAAAACAATAGAATACAAAAGTTTGATAGCGATGGTAATCTCCTAACAAAGTGGGGAACGCCAGGCAGTGGGGATGGACAGTTTATCAATCCTGCCGGCTTAGGATCTGATTCCTCAAATAATATCTATGTAGTTGATGCGGGTAATAGTAGAATACAAAAGTTTGATAGCGATGGTAACTTTATAACAAAATGGGGTACAGCTGGTTCTGGAGATAGTCAGTTTATTGATCCGGGTGTTATAGCAGCAGATTTAGAAGGAAATACTTACGTTACTGATCAAGGTAATAACCGGGTGCAGAAGTTTGATAGCGATGGTAACTTTATAACAAAATGGGGATCTGAGGGCACCGGGGAAGGACAATTTAATCGTCCTCTTGGTATTTCTCTAGATTCTGAGGATAATGTATATGCGGTCGATACAGGAAATTATCGTATCCAAGTATTTGCTCCTTCGTAGAAGCCTAACCTATTAGCATGTTTTTGATGTAAGATCTGGCGCTTTATGTGATAGGTCAAGGTCTTCCTATGAATATTTTTTTTCCGCCATTGCTGGTCAAGTATTATTCATATACCGTCTGGGAAGAATTGGCCACATGATGTATTCCATGTAGAGAGGAGATGCCCGCCCTTGAATCCCTGCATAACAAGTTCTCTGATCAGGGTCTGCAGATTATTGGAGTAAGTATTGATGGTCCTGGTACCCCTCAACGTATCTAATCATTTATTGATCGCAGGGGAATAACGTATAATATCCTTCACGATCCCGATGATAAGTTTAGTCGAGCATTCAGAACTATTGGTGTTCCTGAATCTTTTCTAATAAATGCCAATGGTGAAATTGTTCATACATGGAAGGGACCATTTGATGCCATGTCTGCTAATACACAAGCAAAAATACTGAATGTATTGAGCAATAATACTGGTGCAGCAGGTATAGATAGTACCAGCAACTTTAATCCTAATTGATACTAATTCTACCTCAGCTATCCAAAGTCAGGCTGATCAAGAATCTCAAACCTCTCAAGAGTCGTCTAGGGCATACGCAAGTTCATCCTAATTTGCAGGCGGCATTCAACTTGCAGTTACAAATGAAAATGTGATATCATTGTCATTTTCTTGAATAGTGATCCATTATTCTTATTTCATAGAACGGAATTTGCACAATCTTATTGATAAGTTTTGATTGCTCCTATATGGTACACAAGTAGCAGCAAAAATGTTTATTACATGGATTGGTTGTCCTTTTTATCCATGTAATAAACATATGTCTATTAGGTTTGCTTAATGTTTCTATTAAAAAGAATGTAATATAGATTATGGTTCATTCGTAGAATGTTCTAATGAAAGTGTGCCCGGTTCCACTCAGCTATCCAGAGGTTATTACGCAATTTTTACGAACTCTAATCCATGCGGTAAATCAATGACATTTTCGAAAGCTCATTCGTCTAGTGTACCACAATACTTAATTAAAAGTGACATAGATCAAAGTTCTATGCGAAAATCAAATTCGAGGTTTCTCTATCTTGGATTCATAATTGCTGGCCTGATAGGGTTTGGCACGTACGGAGTCAATAACACAGTCCCTTCAGTAATTGCTCAGGATCACGGAAATATGACCGGAACGGTAAATATGACTGAAACTGAACATGCGTATAACAGGTCTGCTCAGGTAGTACGTGATTCAGTAGCAGAGCTTCTAGAAGGCACAAGCATTCCCAGTGGCCAGTTTATTCATCTGTATGACAGCACACCATATATGATAACAAATGGTCATGTTGCTGTAAATGTTCCATGCGAAGACAATTCAACAGCAAGTATTCAGGTTCTTCTTGGACAGGCTCCGAACTTAACAGCAGCTGAATTAGAAAATGTGCCAGAATTGTCAACTCCTGGAGACATGTGCCTGTACCATGTTGACGTTGTTCCAAATGAAGAAGTAATTACAGATGTGGCCATCGTAAACCCTGGCGAAGAGGATCTGGAATTTCCTCCTGGAAGTACTGCTGTTATAGGCGTTAACGAAATTGCGCCTGGCGCTGAAGAAGGGGAACATGGACTTGACGCGGAGGCAACAAATAGCACAGGGTCATAAAGAGACGATTATAGATAAGGAATAGGAAGATCTGTTAGAGTATGGTTCGAAGGCTTCCTACTCCAAATAAATTTTGTTTGTGCATGTTAGGCTATGATATACAAGAATTGGATAGAATGAATCTGGACTTAAACATATAAGTGCAAAAATGGAAAGAAAATATGTGTCCTCTGCTGGAATGCCACTTCGAATCATTAATAACCTAGTCTCTGATAAACCAAAGCTCTTCATCATTGTTTCAGTTATCGTAGTTTCAGTCCTAGCTATTCCATTAATTATTCCATACACAAGTCACCCACAACACATTTACCACATCATACTTCACATTGGAAGTCTGATATTAGCAATTTTCTTATGCATTGTTTCATTTTCGTCATACTTTAGAAATGGCGGTTCAAGGCTGTTGTTCATGTCGCTAGGATTCATTTCACTTATCGTAGTAGAGGTTCTATTCCTTTTCTATGCCGCTAGAGGTATTCAAGATATACTGATTCCAGTGGTTAATATTGAATTACCACATATTATTCTGTTCGCCATGCTGGCATTATTTGGTATAGGTATTGTGAAGGTAAACTCAAGATAATGTCTGTTTTAAAAAATAGTAATAACCATCCAACCTACAAACAACATGTTGTTACTAACTCAGGCGATCTGCGAAGAGATATCTACAATTACATATGTAAATATCCTGGAATAAGATACAGAGAGTTGGTAAGGCTAGCTGGAATAACAAATGGCGTTCTATCTTATCATTTAGGTATACTAGAAAAAACCGCAGAAATTAGAGTGGAAAGACAGAGCAACAATAGAGTGACGAGATACTTTATCGCTAATATACCAAAGAAGGACTCTGACATTATAGGCTGCTTTAGAAGCAAAGTAATTAGAAACATTGTATTTTTTGTACTTAAGAATGAATTTTGTACTTTTAATGAAATTGTAGATCACGTTGAGAAGGCTCCCTCTACCATTTCTTGGTACATCAAAAGGCTGAGAGAAGCTGGAATACTTAGTACGAACTACGGAAATGACTGTTTCATCTATAGCATTACAGATAAGTTAATAGTTAATCGGGTTTTATTGGAGTACAAAGAGAGTTTCACCGATCGTATTATAGAGAATTATACGGATATCATTGACAAGCTATAACATTATTCGGGCTTGGATCAAATATTAATCAACCTTGGACTAAAGTGACCATCTAACAGATTAATCTGAGTTAGAACCAATGACGCTAAAGTAACGCAAAGTAATAGAACACTTCAGTCATGCGGTAAAATGTTTGTGTCATCGTCATCAGCTGGAGTACCATTGCAGAAGGTTTTACATGGGCATGGGAGTATCCTATGTCCATGTAAAAAAATGAAGCACACAATTCTTTCGTCTATTTGCTAGACGATCATCTGAAGTCAGCATAATAAAGAATGTGGTTCATTCGACGAATGTTCTAAAGATACTGTATAACAGATATGTGGATATATCTTCAAATAGAGAAGTTAATAGACATAAACCTTAACTTTATAGTAAGAGAATTCAGAAAGTTTGTCTGCAAGGTTTAGGGGAATTTAATTTGCCCATTAACTCTGAACTAACCATCTGACAAGTCCGCATCAAAGCTCCTACGACATATCTCCCAGCTACATCTTTGGAACGATAACGTCAAACTCTGCCAGCGCCTGAGCGTCCGGTGATATCACTCTTGCAATGATTTCAAACTATCCAGTATCATGGAATAAATAACTTACAGAGAATTGTCCATCTGGGGCGCTGACGTTATTGAACTTAAAGTTTCTAAACTGCCCACTGATATTATCCGCTTCTAGCTATATGGAAGCCCTGAAGAGAATTCTTGTAGATTTGTTGCTATCATGGACAAATCCATTCCGGCAGTTGTCCATAAAATCAATGTTTGTTCATCACCAGTTCCACTCTGACCTCCTCTAAGATCTTTGAAATTATGCGTACTGTCTATAGTGAAACCTCTGCTCTCAAGATCGGTAGTGTATGTCTGAATATCTTGTGTAGGAACCATTAACACCCCGACACTATCGATTGAATCTTGGGTATTACCTGGCAGTGAAGATGATGTTTGTGTCTGATCCACTACACGAATGTTTCCGTCCATTACAAATCCTTCTTCATAATCTTCGGTGTCTGTATAATGATAATTACCTGTTCCATTAAGAGCTACATTCCTTACTTCAAATTCTGGAAATACACCAGTTTCAGATACAGATTCACCTGTCAAATTATTGGTAACTACAAGATCATGGTCATGGCCTACATCACCATTGAACCAAACAATATTTGTTCCTTCATTTACAACTGCATTTTGAGGGATAAATGGTTGATCTAAGAATCTATCTTCATCTGCTTGAAGGCCATGATGACCTTCATTTGGTATTAGAACGACAAGATTCTTCACGTTACTTGAAAGAGTTAATTCTTTATTGTTAAAGACATCACTGGCAGAATTCGATGTATTGGTACTATCCAATGAAGGCTGCTGCATAATCTCTGGTGGACTGTCGGTTGGAACGGAGGTAGATGCATTTACATTCGTAAATAGTGAGCCAACGGCTATTGATACACTAGACAGAGCAATTAAAAAGGATACTAATAATGACCAATGCTTATTCAATTTATTACATTATTTCCTTTCTCCTTCACATATATAATCTGAGTGTATGCAATGTAATACACAGTGACGTCAAATTTATTGTGATCATGTCTGAATAATGCTCATGCACAGATATAACTCAGATCTCATGATTTGATTATTACTTCTAACAAAAGAAACATATTCTAGAGAGATATGATTTTATTCTTAATCGATACAAAATCGTCGTCTACTTCATTGATCTTAATATCTGCGTCAGGTCGCCCTTGGCTAAATCGAATACAAGTTGTGAAAGCTCTTTCAAAACTTTGACATCTCTGCAAATGGTACTTGTATGGACTTCTAATATTACTTTACTATTCTATACATACGTCCATCTGAATAGGTCAGAATGTACAGGTAACCATCTGGACCGGTCTCAACGTCAGTGATTCTACCGCTAAATCCCCTGGCAAAAAGTACAGGTGATAGATCATC
>JBOGPP010000278.1:0-2526 GCA_050748485.1 Nitrososphaeraceae archaeon
TACTCACTGCTTACAATATGGAAATCAGATTATCCCTAGACAGGGTGGTTTACTTAGTACTTTATTCAGCAGAGCTTAAATGGCTTATACAGAAGCTTTTTCTTGATTTTACTTTGTAACTTGATATAAGAATAATTATGGTAATAACATACTATCTAACTTAGACAATGTCCAACCATGGTTATCATTTTGTATATGCAACTGATGTGAAAGATATAGAAGCTGAAGATAAGTGCCTCTCATTGTCGGTCAAGAAACACCCTATTGTACTTTTTTTGTACAATTCTAAGTTTTATGCTCTAGACAATAGATGTCCTCACATGGGCTTTCCTCTTAGCCAAGGTACTCTTAAAGACGGCATCCTTACATGTCACTGGCACCATGCACGATTTGATCTTCATAATGGCGGGACTTTTGATCAGTGGGCTGGTGACGTAAAATCATACCCAGTACAAATTCGAGATAACAGCGAGATCTGGATAGGTATACCACCAAGCCCAATCGAAAATGAATCATACGTTGGAACAGCAGCAGCAGCTGCTGGTGCCGCGTCCAATACCATAGCCAATAATGAAATATTGCTTGATATAGGTTTGAAACGAAATATTTCACTAATAATAGCAAAGGCAATAATTGGACTCTCTTTGTTATCACAACAGAATTTCAATAAATCTTCAATGGAAGATAATGCTGATACTAGTAATGATGGTTTGAAATCCTCCTTTAAAAAAGGCATAGAATTCGGTACAAGGTACAAGCAATCTGGATGGGGAGTTGGATTAACAATCCATACTTGTATGATGAATATTGCGACATTATGCATTCACAAAAATGATGATAAACTACATGCTTTATATCACGGTCTATCTGCTGTGGCGCAAGACTGTGCTTCTATGCCACCAAGATTCATAGTTGCTCCTTTACCCAAACCTTGGCCTGACTTGCCGACTCTTAAGAGATGGTTTCGTCAATTTGTAGAATCAAGGAATGCAGCAGCTGCAGAACGCTGTCTAGTAACAGCAATCCATGCAGATGCAGATGCAGTACACCTAGCTGATATGCTTTTTGCAGCTGCTACAGATCACAGATTTATAGGTGGAGGGCATACTCTGGATTTTACCAATAAAGCATTAGAAGCGTTAGATCTAGTTGGTTGGAATGATAAAGAATTGGTTGCATCGGTCTTAAGTAGCCTTGTCACAGGATATGCCAATGCAGAGCGAATGGAAGAGTCTAGTTCGTGGCGTTATCCTGTAGATTTGATTGCTATACTTGAGGACGCATTCAAAGAACTACCCAATATTTTAAAAGAAGGAAGTGCAAAAAGGGAAGAGGAAAAAACAGACCAGAGAAAGCATACAAGAAAGAAGAGGGGTAATAACAAAAATGAAATCAGAATAATCAATACTCTCTTAGGTGACGATCCTCAGTTAATAGTAAATGTTCTACTTGATGCTTTAAGACAGGGAATGTCTGAAGAGGAGGTAGCAGGATTAGTTGCCTATGCAGCTGCTCTTAGAATAGATCAGTTTAACACACGCAATGAATTCCCAGATTGGGATGTAGCTCTTCACACCTTCACGTTCGCTAATGCAGTACACCAATCTGTGAAATGTATTTCTGCATCTGTTAGTGATGTTAGTGATGGGCCTCAACCTAAGCCTCAATCTCCGGCAACTAGTATTCAACTTCATGAACTAATACGAGGCATATTTGATGGTGCAATGCGAGTATATCTAAACAGATTTCTTAACATACCACCAGCTTCTATTCCTAATCCCAACCCGAGCACTAATTCAAATACTATCTATGACATCGAAAAACAAAATGCAATTGAAAAAGACTTATCAACACTGCTAGATAAGCAACAACAAGTAGATGCGGTAGCACAATTAGTAGCCGATTATTATGGCCATACCTCTGCAGATAACAAGAGTATGAATAACTATTCTAAATTACAAATAGAACAGAAAAGACAGCGTATACTTATGGATTTGATTGGAAGACTCTTACTGCGAGAGGACCGCAGATTTCATTTGATTCAGATGATAGAAGCCGCACTTAAACAATGCTCTTCCGTAAAAGGTACGCTATCTTTTTCTACTGATAATCACAAAATTAGGCAGTATCATTTCATATTGTCGGCAGTACGCTTTTTAGCCGCACATTCTCCGACCATGCGGTCGCAAACACATACGTATCAAACGGCTATTCAACTGTCATTAGGACAGAACCTTTTTGAATAATGTTTTGTCCTAGGAATATCGAAGAAAGTAAATAGTTGAACCATCTCCTTCTTGCTGATAACCTTTGTCCGATGAATTTTTTTCTAAGATTAGGACAGATATAGAGGAGCAAAGGAGAATACTTTCGACATTTGCTACACACACAGATATTTTACAGAATGATAAAGCTATATTGTTAAAAGCAGAGTATTATTTGCTTAGGCTAAGCCGTGTTCTCTATGTAAACAAGGTTGATTCTGCGCTCTTTAGAGCAAGGGAATCCCAAAAAGCATTCCCTGAG
>JBOGPP010000279.1:0-7565 GCA_050748485.1 Nitrososphaeraceae archaeon
AAGGACAAAGGAAATCATGATAATTTGTTAGTACTAACAGATCATTTTTGGATTCCAGCACTCTTCTGGTACCATAAACTTTACTGATGCCGTCGGAAGATAGACTGGAATTTGTGATGTACGTACTCTAGGAATTCATGAAATGTATCCTCGTTAATATTCTGAATAACTGCTTTCCTTTGAGGCTAATAGCTCCAAACATAGATAAATTCCTGCGTGAGCCTGTTATTGTAACTACAGGTCTTGTAGATCCATACTCTCCTTATAAAGGGATCAAAGAAGAAGAATGATTCATCTAGCGATGCTGCGGTAAAATCCTTAGGTAGATGGTCTACTATCTTGCGTGCTCTTTTTTGAACTGCTTTTTCTCTTCATATGATGCAGTTCTAACGTGTACCTTTCCAGGTCCCTTCTGTTTGAATCCCCATCTATGAAGTAATGAGTAGATGTAGATTTGATGTTAGTGTACTTTTCCTTCTTTTACTATCATGTCACTTACCTGCTGTGTAGTGTCCATCCCTGTTTCCTCTACTTTAATTTCTTCCTTACCTTAAAAGCAACTTCTTCAGGTAGTTTGGAAAGCCTCCACTCTTTGGTCAATTCTCTAGTCCATCAATACCTTCTTTACGATATCTAGCAAGCCAATCTGATGTCCTAGATCTGCTTCTATTCTACCCCTTTGCAACACGAGCTGGGATCATTCAATCGCCTTTAACTTTAAGAACAAGTAATAGTCTCTCCTTTAGTATGGCACGTGATTCCTTCTTATAGAGAGTATCTAAATCTCCCTTTAGTGAGACTCAAGATTCATTCAGCAAAGCAGATCAAATAACAAAACTATATCCATGTGAACTTCTCTTAAGTATTGCTGTTTCTATGCGCGTATCGAGATTTCTTTTGTGAATCACCTTCGAAAAGTAAGTAGATTTAACTATGGATGATGTGTATCCATTCGAGGCCTGACCGCATTACCGTCTTCATCTCTGTTAGGGAGTGCCCAAGTAAGCTCAGAAAAAGTTGGCGTAGGTGTAGAGATAGGAGTATTACTACTAATACTCCCCCATTCATAAAGTACAGAAAATATTCGTTGAACCCCTAGGAATAGTAGTAGGTATTATGCCTTGGAACTTTCCATTCTGGCAGGTTATGCGATTTGTGGTGCCAACTTTAATTGCAGGAAATGTAGCTATTCTAAAGCATTCTAGCTGAAAACGTCTCTCAAATAGTCACTGGTGATTATTGAGTAGGTGAGGCACTTTTCCAATCGAAGATCGATTCAGTGACTGGAAGTGTCAGCACCGGAAAGGCCAAAGAGCTAAAAAAACTTGTATTATAGTTGGGAGGAAGAGACCCCTTTATTGTCTTAGAAGATGCAGATCTAAATCTTACCGTGACTCAAGCGGCTCATGCGAGTTTGTTAAATACTGGCCAAAATTGCATAGCAGCAAAAAGATTCATAGTCGTGAGGGAACTTGCAGAAAAATTTACAAAATTATTGTTCAAAGCATCAAAGAAGAAATATTATTACGAGTAGACAACGATGATCAAGTGCCCATCTTAACATTGTTTCTGCGGCTTCACGATACATGGTCTTATCTATTTCAAGTTCTGTTACAAATTCGACTTGCTGTAGCTCGACCCGGACAGAGAATCATGACTGGCTTTTCGTCGTCTGGACAAGGTTCCTGAGGATTAACAAAGGCTCCATTATCACGATCTACAATTCCTGTTTCTCCAGCTTATTATGGAGTTGGTAGGCCAGCGAATCGCTCACCTGGTCTACCAGCGCCTTCCCAATCTTGTCGTGCTTGTTCCTTTTGCTCATCAGGAGTTCCCGCATATTCACCTTCAGTCCAACCGTCATCTTCGGTACTGGCCATCTTATCAGAAGGAGTTGGCGATAGGGTAGTAGTAGGACCGGCAGTAGTAATATTGGCTGAAGCAGGATCTAACTCAACTATCTGAGCTGAACGCATCTCAATTCCTGGAGCCGCATCAATCCGGATTACAGCTTCATCCTCCTCTACCTGTGGCCTGAATCCATCAACACCATTTGAGCTCTCTACGTCTTTTGTCCATCCTGGCCCTAGATTGCTATACATCTCTAGCTTCTCCCCTTTCCCGATATTTACAGCTGCTAATTTGACAGGAGTATTGACAAGATTGCCGATACTTTTTCCAGTAACAACACATAGGTCAGTTGATGGATGATCCTCTTCTTTTCCAATACAGGACTGACCTGATTCAAATGAGTAACCATTGTCGTACCAACCGCTGCCCATATGAGTGCCTCCAAACTTGAAACTTATAGTATCATCGTGATCGATCTCTGTTAGAGTGATGTCTATTATGATCGCGTAATTTTGAGCAGAAGTTTCTCCACTCCATTCATGAGTTACATCGTCAGGTTTTCCTGAAGCGTAGTGCCTGGTATCCCATCCTTCATCCTCCATATCTTGAGGTGAACCAGCGAATGCATATGGAAAATCAGTACTAGTTGGAGGTGGACTTGGAGGTTCTGCTGGAGGTGGACTTGGAGGTTCTGCTGGAGGTGGACTTGGAGGTTCTGCTGGAGGTGGACTTGGAGGTTCTGCTGGAGGTGGACTTGGAGGTTCTGCTGGAGGTTCTGACCCAATTCTAGCTCCAAATATAGCGATCTCTGTTATGCTCGCCCAATTATTTTCAGTGTTCCCATTTACCTTAATCATAACATATCTACCTTCGGTACCTGCCGGCATATCATACTTCTCTGACGATGTAGTAGTACCACTACTCTTTGCATCATTGAACACAGAAATCTCAAAGTTATTGACTCTCATATCTCCACGATACCAAGCAATATCTACACTACATATAGTCCTCTTTGAGCCTAAATCAAGCTGAATCCATGATCCAACACCATTATTAGACCATCTGGTATTCAAATTATTATCTATTACATTGGACGGGGTGTTACCATCGTTTCCAATCGCAGTTACTGAGGTTACAGGCAACTTTTCACATGTTGCTAGATTCGATATATTACCCTCAATCAGGTTCAGCTCTTCAGGTAAGTAGGTCGTATTTTGGAGATTTGCTTTTGTGTTAATAGAGGAGAGATCGGTAGTACTGGTACCGGTCACAATTGGCATCACAATAGGAATATCATACCTATTATCTATTGAAGAAGGTTTGAGAGATGCGAAAGCACTTAAATTGGTGCTGTATCCAAGAGAAGACAAGATTAGTATCATCAAGACGAGGCGCAAAGCACACCTTCGGGTCGACATCCAATCGTAAATATACGGTAATTTGCCCAATTCCTTTATTAAAATAGATCACTATCTATTTACGCAGAACGTCTAATTTTGTTCTAGATACGATCATGATATTTTTTATCTAAGAACTTTCGTAAATAGATATAGTATAACCCATTCGTGAACTATAGAGATGTATCTAAAATAGTAACGAGTCTTCTATAAACATGTTAATGTACTGCGATGATTGGGGGCTATTAACGCAATTAGAGCAGAAATACGGTTAAGAATAATTTGTACTAAGAGTTGATGTGTGTACAACTGACTAGCATATTTCTGCAGAAGTTTGTACCTTTGTTTTTACAAAAAATCCAATATTCATTGGAGATATACTAGTCCTCATCTGCATTACCATCTTTTACTTGCCTCATCTAAACGCATGAAATTGTCGTCGAAATATATTTAATCTTTGCAACCAAAATTGTAATTGCATTAAGAAATGAGTAAGAAATTGCACAAACTAAATTTGGCGGCATGTTTAATGGCATTAACATTACTTTCTTCAATAGCATACACGCTATATTTTTCGACAGCTGCGTCTACATCCTGATAGGGGATTAAATTACTCATTGAACCTAAGTACTTTAGGTTATATTCCGTTTCAGAGGAGGGGCTAGTTTTAGCCTTGGTTATTTCTTCTAACGTGTAGAATCGTATTACATTAGATGAATATCTTTTTTGTTAACAAATTTTATTAAAATTATGCGTCAAATCACTTAGTATTCTCATCATAGCTGAGTATTCTTACCACAGTATAGGAGTGGATTGGATGGGATTAGATTCCTGTATGTAATCGGAATCTATTGTCTAGGCTTTAGGATTATCTGCGAAGTACCCCACTTCTAGCAAAAGAAATCATAAAAAATAGTATGAGAAGTATTAGAATATAGTTTTAATCAAATAGGCTAGGGTTCAGAACCCAAGGTATTTAGTCTCTATGTAGGTAACAAAGTAATCCGGATTATAGCCTTCATTTAAGGTATTATCAAGAAGCACTTTTGGGGCATAAACAGATCCATGCTGGTGTATTTTTGATCTTAACCATTCTCTGATAGGCTTGAAATTAGCCTTCTTGATGTCTTCCTCGTAACCCTCCAGATCTTTGCGCATCTTTGAAGCAATGATCGCTGAAACCAAGTTTCCCAAAGTGTAAGTTGGGAAATAGCCAAAGAGGCCACTGCTCCAATGTGTATCTTGAAGCACTCCCTGTGAATCCTTAGTTGGTCTCACTCCGAGCAGTTGCTCCATTCTATCGTTCCAGAATTCAGGAATCTCAGAGACGCTGAGCTCATCTCCAAATATTTTTTTCTCTATCTCGTATCTTATTGCTATATGGAGATTGTAAGTAACTTCGTCGGCGTCAACTCGTATATAATCAGCCTTGACATTATTGAAATAAAGGTACAATTCGTCATCTGTTGCTTGGTTTGCGAAACTTACTTGCTTTCTAATCAAAGGAGCTATCAATCGAACAAAAGGCAGGCTTCTGCCCACAATATTCTCCCAAAACCTTGACTGAGATTCATGGAGCGCAAGCGAAGATCCGCCTTCAAGAGGAGTAACAGACAATAACTGATCGCATTGCAGATTATACAAGGCATGACCAGCTTCATGAATAGTACTAGATATCGACTTTTTGAAATCAGTCCCTTCATACCGAGTAGTTATTCTGACGTCGTTGAGACCCATAGTCTCAGTGAAAGGATGAGTAGATACATCCATTCTAAAACGTTTCATGTCGTATTGCAGGAGAGTCAAAATATCATGATTGAGCTCATCAACTTTTTGGATATCATACTTTGATTTTCCAAGTTTGCTCTCTTTGCAAAATGGGCTGCCTGAATCCACGAGTTTTTTTAGAATCTTCTGAATACGCGGAGTCAATGCACCGAATACTCTATCCAAGTCATCTATTGTAAGCTCTTCTTCGAAGGTATCCAAAAGCGGATCATATGGATGCTTTTCATAACCTATCTTCTCAGCGATTTGCTTCTTTATTTCTATCATTTTCTTCAAGTGGGGTTCATACATCTTGAAAGCAGATTTTTCTCTCGCTTCTCTCCATGCCATGTTTCCCCTTATTCTTTCCAGAGATTCTGCTTCAGTTAACTCTTTGGGTATCTTGATCTGCTTGGTTATTTCCCTGCTGAGTACTCGTACAATGCCCTTCTCTAAGTCGCTAAGGCTCTCCAGTCTCTTCGCTGACTCAACTAGACCAACAAAATCTTTGTTTAGCAGAAGATCCTTATGCAGCATGTGAAGTTGAGCATCGGCCACTCCTCTTTCTTCCGTGCCTTCCCTTGGCATATAAGTCTCAAAGTCCCAGCCCATTAGAGAAATGGCATGTTTTAGCGACCACATTGGTCTGTAAGCATCGAGGATCTTATTCATGACAGGGTTCTCGCATCTCATTTGTCACACCTTTCATGAACTCATTCACATCGGTCAATTAATCATTGCTAGCCATAATTGCATCTTTGAAAAATCAAGGTAATTGCATTAAAGTGAAAGTCCACTGCAGGATTTCTCTTTGTCTCTTCTGGAAGTTGACAGGTATTATCTGCCAACTGTTACTACCGCATTGATTACCTATTTGGCACTATGTTTTGGAAGATGCACGATCTTTCCTAATGAAGAGAATGCACAAAGATTGGATAAGGTCGTAGGTTCACGGGCGGAAAGAGTTTAGACTATCGGGAGAAAGACTTACCCACGTAGTGGGTGGGGGATAATGAAGTATTAAAAACTGGAAAGAGACAGTTTAGTTTTATTATGACTCCGCACGTACATCATTGGGATAGCATGATGATCTATGAAGAAACTACAAAGTCACTATTCCCATCTGATTTATTCATTCAGCCTGGTAAAAATAAACCAGTTATAGTGATTAATCACTGCTTCGATTTCATCTACGTTTGAACTCTTATGCCATCTCTCTAAACTTTTCTATGCCCGGAAAAGCACTAACGTCATTGATTTGAAAAATTTCTCCCCCCGGTATTGGCATATAAATTTTTTTCATAACTGGAAGTAACCTGCTAGTTACAAACTTGTTTAAATGCTCTTCTGATTCCCATATATCAGCTACACAGAAGTTGCCAGAATTATCAAATGCAGCTGCATGAAGTACTGCTCCATCTGGATGTTGATGTTCCCAATCTACTTCTTTTCTTAATGTTTCATACATTTCTTTTGTTATCCCATTTGCTTTGAAAATAGCAAGATGGCCATTGTATTACTTTCTAATCAGATTCTTTTATTTAAGAGATCCACGTAGCACGTTTTATATAACTCAAAAAATATTGTGTATTCAATCTACTATAATATATAATAAATCTCAATAATTTCTGTGCTAGATCTCGATGATCTGGTTCTTCCGCTGATCATCAACCCTAATGAAAAAATAAATCGGATACTCAAAATAATTGAAGCTAAGCAGAATGGACTTTGTGTGTCATGTGGAGAGCGAATTACACGTGATCATGCCATCGTAAGCAGCGGACGACCACGACACTATTATCACAAAGACTGTGCCATCAAACACAAAATCATTTAACTTTTAGCAACTTAATTTCTCTTATGCATACAATAATCCACTGTGATTGCTATAGATAGCAAGATGATTTGCTCAGATTATGGAGTGAGATTTATTGTTAGACATGAGAATTGATAGTATATTGTTTTATAGTTTATCCCATATTCTTATACAATGCGTGACACAGTTACCGATATCGATGATATAATGTATTCCCCATTTTGTTGCGTGGACTGTAACAGAGAATTTCAAACTCGTGAAGAGCTTGAAGAACACGTGATAAAGAACTAGTACAACAGTCGATACTGTTATAATATATATGTCAAAATAGTCACGATAATTACAAGTCACGATAACTACATAAGCACAGAACAAATCATGTCTAGTAAGAGTACTATCAACAAGTATAAACTGCCAGTACAGAAAGATCTCTTGAAATATATCGATAGAACTTCATCTCCTGCTCATGTGGGACAACTGCGAAACGCAATTGATCTTGTAGCCGATGAAGATTCACCTGTTCTTGCTGCAGCTGATGGAATAGTTACTTTTGTTAAAGATAGCTCTAATTCTGGGGGATCTAGCCCGTTCTATTGGGATCATTCAAACTTTATTGTGATTATGCATTCAAATGGAGAATACTCTAGATATGATCATCTAAAATATAAAAGCTCAAAAGTGAAAGTTGGTCAATATATCACAGCAGGCGAAGTGATAGCAAAAGTTGGGATGAC
>JBOGPP010000280.1:0-1895 GCA_050748485.1 Nitrososphaeraceae archaeon
CTTTACTCGTTAGACCTTCATATGTGCTCAGTGGTGCTGCAATGAAAGTTGTCTGGACCCAAGACCAGTTGAAGAAATACTTGACTGAGGCTACTAACGTAAGTCCTGATCACCCGATCGTAATGACTAAGTTTCTGGAAGACGCTTCAGAAGTGGAAGTTGACGCAGTAGGGGATGGACAAGACGTTGTCATTGGTTCAGTCATAGAACACATCGACAACGCAGGCGTGCATTCGGGAGACGCAATGATGTGCATTCCTCCGTGGAGATTAGATAGAGAGACGATCGAAACGATCACTGAGTACAGCAGAAGAATTGGCATTGCTATGAAGATAATAGGACCTTTCAATATCCAATTTTTGGTGAAGAAAGGTCAAGTGCTTGTAATAGAAGCCAATGTCCGCGCTTCTAGATCAATGCCATTCGTATCAAAGTTCACTGGGCTAAATCTAATTTCGCTGGCGTCTCAAGCCATGATTGGAAAAAGACTACCTGTTGACCGTAGCAACACCTGGCTAAGAAAGCCTGGTTTTGGCATAAAGGTTCCTCAATTTTCATTCATGCAGCTCGAAGGTGCAGATATTGTTCTCGGAGTTGAAATGCAATCTACGGGGGAGGTTGCCTGTTTTGGGCAAAGTTTTCATGATGCACTGTCGAAAGCCTACATTGCAGCTGGATTCAACTTGCCACTTCGTGGTAGAGTTTTGATAACTGCAGGTGGACCTAGCAACAAGGAGAGACTCCTTCCACTTGCAAGAAAGATTGGAAATATGGGATACTCAATAATGGCCACAGAACACACCGCAGATTTTATGGAAAATTTCGGTATTTATCCGGTTGAAAGGGTATACAAAATAAGCGAACCACTTAGAAAACCCAACATTTCAGATTTGTTATTTAAGCGACAGATCGATTTCATTATCAATATTCCATCCACGGCGACACTTGAGAAGTTTGTCGGTATGCTTGATGATGAATATCAAATACGTAGGAAGGCGGTAGAGCTCGGAATACCTGTTCTGACGACTATAGAATCTGCTTCCACATTCATTGACACACTAGAATGGATGAGGTCCCACATTCCTACCTTCGAATACTTAAAGCCATATATCGAACCGTAGAGGAGGTACAGGTCAGATCTGACCCATGACAGATAACCTGTTTCAGCTGCCCACTTTTCGGTTTGAAGGATATTCAAATTACAAATGGAAGCAACCTCTCGTCACCTAACACATATCCGTCCAAACATACTACAAAGGCCTGTTTAACATAGTCAGAAGATTTCGTTGCGTTTCTAATTATTGGTGACATAGAAACGGTAGCGCTCTTTCTTCTAAGATCATTGGAGGGGGTGATAAATCGATTAATAGAAGGCATAGTTACTAAGTCAAGATATCCCTCCTCATTTCTAAAAACAGCGCTTTTTTTAACCTTTAGGAATATCCAAACACGCTCACCATTTAGGTTGCTATCTGGTTTATTTAGAACTGGGTGCAAATGTCCCATCACTATTTTGTTTACGGCCGATTTTCTACTTGAGGGCATAGTATGGCCATGTAAAAAAAGTGTATCACCAATCGTAATCCCTGTAGGACTAGCAATGGAAACGTCAGCGGACGACAATCTCTCGATTTTCGCATCATGATTTCCTGGAATTAGGTAAACGGGATAACTGTTACTAAGATCCTTCAAGAAACGAGGTATGTGATACCACTCAATAGAGTTGATATTGACGATTGAATCCTTAATGTCTCCCAACAGTATTATGCCCTGGGGTTTGCAACTTCTTATTATCGCATTCACCTCTGAAACTATTTCTTGCGTGAAGAATTTCGAATTTATTTGAATACCCTTCTCCACAAGATTGTACTCGAAACCCAGGTGAAGATCAGAAA
>JBOGPP010000281.1:0-14870 GCA_050748485.1 Nitrososphaeraceae archaeon
AGCAGATTTTAGTATCTGCGACCTCAATATTCCTTAAACCTATATTCCTAGTATCCATCTGACAACTCTTGATTTTTATCACTTTCTATATTAAAGTAATGGACATATGAATTCTTCCAATATTCCTCTCATGCCAAGTAACTATTCATCTCTAATTCCCATATTTTTTGAAGTATCTGGAACGGCAAGAATCCTTAGTAGGACAGGTCCGCACACTCACAGTGGTACCCAACTCTAATATCTAGTCAGAGTTCATTATAAAATAACCTATGGGTGGTCCACTAATGCCTTATATTTAGTCGACGTATTGAAATGTCTTGTGGGAATATGCTCATTTAGTAACGAACCATCTTCTGAGGCGCAGAGAGCATATCACTTTTAAGTAGGTCATGGAAGTGAACTATTACAATGGTCTTTGGTAGAGACATCAGACTCAACAGGATCTTAAAGGATGGAAAGATGGTGTGTATTCCTATGGATCATGGAATTACCAACGGCCCAATATCTGGCTTGGAGGACGTTCACGGAGTCATCTATGATTATCAAGACGCGGGTTTGACTTGTGTTTTAATTAATAAAGGCATCATAAAATCGATGCCTAAGCCTCCTAAAATAGGATTAATTGCTCACCTCTCAGCTAGCACGGTGTTGGGACCCTCTCCAAACCGAAAGGTGCTTATAGGTAGTGTAGCCGAAGTCATCAGACTTGGCGCCGATGCTGTATCCATACATCTGAATATTGGTTCCAAAGAAGAACCTGAGATGCTGCAGAAATTAGGAATCGTTTCTGATCAGTGCGATGAATGGAGTGTCCCATTGATCGCCATGATGTATCCTAGAGGAGAAAATATTAAGAATCCACATGATCCAGGGATAGTCGCGCATGCCGCCAGGATAGGCGCAGAAGCCGGTGCTGACATGGTAAAGACAGTATATACGGGAGATATTGACTCGTTTAGACAAGTAGTGAAATCCTGCCCAGTCCCAATAGTGATTGCTGGAGGTCCTAAGGCAACCAGTGACTCTGAGATTATGCAGTTGTGTTATGACGCAATGGAAGCCGGAGCCAAGGGAATTACATTTGGTCGAAACATTTTTCAGCATAAAGACCCTTTTATGATAATAAAATTATTAGCAGAGATTGTCATATCTGGAAAGACCCCTGAAGAGGCGAAAATGATCTCTGCATACAAATAGAAATAAGGTCTTAATCATCAAGCCGGATTTCAACGAGATCGATCCTAGCCGATTTCTAACATCTGTTCCTAGCCAATACATTGTCTACGCAAATCCGGATCAAATGCAAGGGTCACATGCCAAGACGATGTATGAATCAACCCAAGCCGATTATGTGGTTTTTAGGGAGCTTGAGCAACTCAAAAATTTTCAAGATCCTGACAAAGTCAAAGGATTTTATAAAAAGATAGAAAGTAATACTGATTTAGATGAAATCCTCAAGGCAGCAGAAGCGGGTGCGAACTTTATAATTGTAGACACGCAGGATTGGAGAATAATCCCCCTGGAGAATGTGATAGCAACCCTGCAAAAGACAAACACAAGGATCTATGCTCCAGCTTCGAGTTCCAAAGAGATTCGGACCCTTTTCTCTGTATTGGAACTAGGAGTGGATGGCGTGATACTGACAACTCAGAATCCAAATGACATAGAGGATGCCACGAAGCTGCTGGATCCTTCTAATTTGAATATTAGTATACTCAAGATACAAGAAATCAGAGAGGCAGGAATCGGAGAACGAGTATGTATTGATACCGCCTCAATTCTAGGTATGGGAGAAGGTGTCTTGGTAGGCAGTAGATCTAATTTCCTTTTTCTAATACATAACGAATCACAAGGATCTTCCTTTACCTCCCCTCGACCATTTAGGGTTAATGCGGGTGCTGTTTACTGCTATACATTAGTCCCTGGCAAGAAAACAAAGTACCTATCAGAGATAGAATCAGGATCTGAGGTGTTAGTAATTGGCAAAGGTGGAAGAGTCAGGACTGTTACTGTGGGTCGTTCAAAGATCGAAACGAGACCTCTGACTATGATTGTGGGTGAATCAGATGGACAGAGAGGCACGGTTATACTCCAAAATGCAGAAACAATTCAGCTGATCGGGAAGGATGGTTCATTGATCCCAGTTACCGACTTAAAGGTTGGAGACTCGGTGCTTGGTGTAGTTCAACCGAGTTCGGGGAGGCATTTTGGTATGGAAGTATCTGAATATGTACTAGAGAAATAGATTGTGTAAATAATAATACCTTGGGGAGTCCATTATTTTAAAGCATTTGGAATATCTCCACACGGTTAAAGTAAACTGCAGTATGCTAGTCCAGAAGAATCCATTGGATGATATTATCGTCGGTGATTGTAAAAATATTTTGTCATGCATCCCAGAATGCTCAGTTCAAGTCACAGTTACTTCTCCACCATACAGAAATGCAATAGATTATGGAATGCATGCCTCCGGAACAGGCGGGTACTACAGGGGCAAACATCAGGTAGATACAGATCAGTACCTTCTTGAGATGCAGGAAATCTTTAATGATAAAGTCTACCGCGCAACCAAGGAGGGCGGATACTGCTGTATTGTAATTGGAAACGAAGTGGTGAACGGGACTATCTTGCCTCTACCACACATGTTGCTCTCGAAACTTGTTCAGCCATTTGGTAACTGGCATCTACATGAGGAGATAATTTGGCATAAGGTAACGGGCGGTACCAACAGGTACGGGTCATTTGTGATTAATCCTTATCCAAAGTATTTCAGGGCTAATATTATGCACGAGTTTATCCTTGTGCTGAGAAAGGGTGACGTATCGGTGGGGAGAAGAAGGAAAGAGGCCTTACCGGCTACTCATGAAGAGTGGACGAAGGAAATTGCCAATTCCATTTGGCACATAGCTCCAATTCCTCCTGGGTATATACGCCATCCCTGTCCATTCCCAGAAGAAATTCCATACCGATTAATGAAACTATATTCATACAAGGCAGATACGGTTCTGGATCCGTTCAACGGAAGCGGACAAACGACAAAAGTTGCATCTCATTTTGGGCGCCACTACATTGGAATTGAGGTGATTGAGGATTATGTGAAACTTGCATTAGCAAGGCTCAATGAGGAGGAATTGCATATCCGCCCTGAGGCACTTATAGCCAAGTGGAAGAAGATTCCATCTCACTGTATATCACGGTGATCCCGACCGGCCCTCTCGACACAATTCATTTTCTTCTTCTACTTGTGTCAAGGACGCTCCCGACGATCAAGATGCCTCACATTATTTGTAAGTCGTAGGACCTGATTCATAAATATATGCTCAAGGGATACTAATTATCATATAATGAAGATTTGCGCATCTATAACAGAGATCGAATCCAAGGAATTCCATAAAACTGCTATTCGAGCATTTGATCTAGGTGCCAGTTTTCTAGAGATCAGATTCGACTACATTGAGGCCAACAGGCTATCAGAAGCAATAGAAACAGTTCGACCATTCCGAGCAAAATGTATCTATACGCTCAGAAGGACCAACCAAGGGGGGAAGTTTTTTGGATCCGAAATAGAGCGGCTTAATCACTTAAAAGATCTCGCAAGCCAAGCACCGATGATGATTGATGTGGAATTTGAGACCTTACAAGAAAATCCTGAAATTGTCTCCTTTATCAATTCATTAAATGTACCTATGCTTGTGTCATGGCATGACTTTAGGTCGACTCCTTCGGCAGAAGAATTGTCAGAATGGTTGGTTCTGATGAACTCCTATAGCAAGTACAATAAATTGGTTACCATGGCAAATTCTTTAGATGACACATTGAGAGTCTTGAATCTTTACGAGACAATTGACAACTCGTTGAATCTCGTAGCCTTCAGTATGGGGGAGATTGGATTGGTTTCAAGACTACTCTGTGCTTTACAATCCAATTGTCCCTTCACATACGCCGCCCTTGACCAGCCTGTTGCTCCTGGTCAGTTTACAATCGACCAAATGAAAAAATTGCTTAGTTTTGTTGAAAAGCACAATCCACTTCATCGGGGTTTGACAGGATGAGGACATACTGCATAATAGGTGATCCTGTAAGTCATTCACTTTCCCCAGCAATGCATAATGCTGCTTTCAAATCACTAGGTCTGGATTATGTTTATATTGCGTATAGAGTTGCAAGTAGTGAACTTGAAGCCTCTATCGAATCCTTGAGAACTGTCAAGATAGCTGGCTTTAATGTTACAATACCTCACAAGACAACAGTGTTGCAATATTTGGAAGAGATTGATGTCCTCTCTAGTAGGGCCGGAGCGGTAAACACCGTGATGAGTATCAACGGAAAATTCAAAGGCTTTAATACTGATATTCAAGGCTTTGTCCAGCCCCTTCTTAACCGAGGTATCGATTTCAATGGTATGTCTGTGCTCCTCTTCGGCGGTGGAGGTTCGGCTAGAGCTGTTGTTGTATCTTTGTCTAACGTCAGCGGTATTTCTAAATTAGTTGTCGCCAATAGAACTTATCGCAAATCATTGGAACTGTCTAGCCTGGCTGAAACAAACGGGTTGAACTCTTCAGTTACAAAGATTGAAGAGGCGAGAGCAATGGCAAAACGATTCGATCTCGTAGTTAACGCGACCTCTGTGGGACTGCAATCGAACGATTCAATCTTGGAAAGAGATGATATTGATGGAAGCAGCATTGTATATGATCTCGTTTACCGCCCAGTTATGACCAAGCTTCTTGAAAACGCTCGAGAAAAGGGAGCGACAGCCATTTATGGATACGAAATGTTACTTGAGCAGGGAGCTCAGGCGTTTGAGATTTGGACTGGATTGAAAGCACCAATCCCCGCAATGAAAAAGGCTCTTTTTGGGGTCTTCCAAGAGCCAAAATGAATAGATTAATTCGTGTTACGATGCACGGTGCTGTATCAGTAGTAAATGCAGTAGCAAATGGTCATGGTTCTGCATTGGGCATATCTCTTAAGGTTGTTGCAGATTTGTCGATCTCTGCAGGAAGAGGAATTTATTTGCAGTCAAAGCAAGGGGAAAAGTTACTCAATATTCTCATCAAAAGAGCGTTACCCAAGACAGTACTCTTAGACAATGCGATCCGCGTTGAGATCAAATCCGAGATTCCAGTTGGGTTTGGATTGAAGAGCTCTAGTGCGGTGTCGAGCGCAGTTGCATTGGCAATTCAGAAATTCCTTGGTGAAGAGATCGATGACGTGAAGGTGCTCAACCAATCTGCTGATGCTTCAATTGACGCTGGCGTTTCGTTGACAGGAGCCTTCGATGATTCAGCTGCCTGTTATTTTGGGGGGTTTGTAGTTACAGACAATTTTTCAAGGAAGCTCATAAGAAGAGATCCTGCTTCAGAGAACCTTTCTGCAATCATATTGCTTCCTGCTCGTGTGTCACGAGGGAATTTGTTTAATCTTTACCTTGCCCCTGAAATATTTGATCTAGCATTCAAGATGGCATCTAACCGAGACTATTGGAACGCAATGAAGCTGAACGGAATGGCGGTAGGAGCCCTATTAGGTAGCGATTATACTCCTGTCATATCGGCGATCAAGGAGCATGCCCTCTCAGCGGGCATATCAGGTAACGGACCATCAGTGGTAGCAATTGGTGATTCTACTCATCTTAAGAGTCTGGTCTCATCGCTGTCAAGTTTCGAGGGCCAGGTATTAATATCAAAGGTTAACAATCAAAAGGCAACAGTAGTAGACTTCGATGGTTAAAATATCTATCCATAGATCACAACTGAGCGGAACAATAAGATGCCCATCAAGTAAGAGCTATACACATAGGGCTGTATTTATCGCAGCACTTTCAAATGGAGAGTCCGAGATTCGTCATCCCTTAATTTCAAGAGACACTCTCTCGTCTATAAATGCGTGTAGAGCTTTGGGACCACAAATCATTCATGAAGGATCTTCGTTACGAATTATAGGAACACCTTTGATCGCTCCAGATACCGTCATTGATGCAGGAAATTCAGGAACAACAATTAGAATAGCTACATCGGTCTGTTCTCTGATTGACTCAGGTTATAGTGTGTTGACCGGAGATAGCAGCCTAAGAACACGTCCCATGGGTCCCCTCCTTAGCTCGCTTGGGGGATTGGGTGTTGATTGCTTCTCTACAAAATTGGATGGTACTGCGCCTATCGTCGTAAAGGGAGGCGGGTTGAAAGGTGGGGATGTAACTATAGATGGTTCTATTTCGAGTCAATTTGTGTCATCTTTACTTATTGCAGCAGTTCGAGCCAGCAATGATGTGACATTGGAAGTTGTGGGAGATCAAGTTTCACGGCCCTATATCTTGTCAACTATAGCCACAATGGAAAAATTTGGCATCAGTGTTGAACGGGATAATGATCTGAGACATTTTACTGTAAAGAGTGGCTCTTACTCTCCTGATATATTCCAAGTGCCATCTGATCTTTCGTCAGCCTCAATGCTAGTGGCAGCTGGAGTCTTGGTTGGTAAAGATAAGATTCAACTGTCGGGATTGAGTTTTGACTTACCTCAAGGAGATTCTAGGATTTTTAGTATTGTAGAACAAATGAACGGTAAGGTCATTGTAGATAGCGTCAAAGGCGAGTTGTTGGTTGAGGAATCGGAAAAGCTAGATGGAGGGGAGTTTAATTTGAAAGACAGTCCTGATCTTTTGCCTGTAGTTTCGATCCTCGCACTGAAAGCAAGAAGTACTGTTGTAATAAATGGAATCTCTCACGCCAGATTCAAAGAAACGGATAGAGTCAAGAATATCACAACTGAACTACGAAAGCTGGGGGCTACAGTAACTGAGACTTATGACTCAATTGCAATTCAGCCTCCCGCGGTTCTAAAGAATGCTTCATTAGAATCATTCGATGACCACCGTTTATTTATGGCATTAGCTATTGCATCGCTTATGACCAATAATTCTACGTTGAATGGCGCTCTGTCTGTAGACGTATCATATCCAAGTTTTGTTGATGACTTGACCAATATGGGCGCAGATATTTCGATATGCTAATGCGAAGAGAATAGAGGATCTTTCATTGTTAGGTCTTTTTTCATGAAGACAGCCGGCAGTCCCAACATACATTAAATACATGTGAGTATTGAATGGAGCTAATCTAGTCATGCTTGGCAATATAATAGGAGAGCGATTCATGGCTTTGAACTTTGGAGAAAGTCATGGCCGTTGTGTTGGGACCGTAGTTGATGGCTGCCCTGCGGGTCTTCCTCTTGAAGAATCTTTCATTCAAAAAAAACTGGATTTGCGAAAACCTGGACAGTCAATAGTAACTACACAACGAAAAGAAGATGACAAGGTGGAGATCTTATCAGGGGTTTTTCAAGGCCGTACTAATGGTGGACCAATCTGTATGCTAATATGGAACAAAGATCAGGACTCGAGGCCATATGAACAAATAAGGACAATTCCCAGGCCAGGCCACTCAGATTATCCTGCTTCAGTAAAATATGGGGGATTTGCAGATTATCGTGGTGGAGGCCGCTTCTCCGGACGCCTCACCGCTACTTTCGTCATGGCTGGAGCAGTCGCGGAGAGATTATTAAAGGTTGCACTTGGAGTTGATATTGTTGCCTACGCTATTGCTATTGGCAAAGTACGGTGTGGAAATATCGATTTCACTTCTGCAATCAAGTATCGGTATGAGAACGAAGTCAGATGTCCGGATTCCGGAGCAGCGGAAAAAATGAAGAAGGCCATATTGGCCGCTAAGAAAAGGGGTGATTCGATTGGTGGTGTCATCGAATGTGTTACCAACAGACTTCCCGTTGGATTGGGAGAACCTCTCTTTAGTTCGCTGGAATCAGATATTAGTAGGGCTCTGTTTGGGATCCCTTCTGTAAAAGCAGTTGAATTTGGCTCGGGGTTCTATGGGTGCTCAATTTCAGGGTCAGAGAACAATGATACATATGTGTTGGAGAAAGGAACAGTAGTTACTAGAACTAATAATTCTGGGGGCATCCTAGGCGGACTCTCTACAGGAATGCCTTTGATTATAAGAATTGGATTTAAGCCCCCATCCTCAATAGCACAAACACAAGAAACCTTAGATCTCTCTAGCGGGGTACAATCTAAACTAAAAGTCCCAGGCAGACATGATCCATGCGTAGTGCCCAGAGCACCTCCAGTCGTGGAGGCTGTCGTTTCCTTAGTTCTTGCGGATCACGCGATACGGCATGGGCTCATCTCATCTTCACATCTAGGGGTGAAACACGATAACCAATAGTGAGGGGGAGACGGAAAATGCAGAGCTAAAAATTCTCCGTTCTGAAATTCAAACTGTAACTGGAGAGATATTTCAAAAGATCAAGTATCGTATGGAACTGGCGCAAAAGATTGGGGAAATCAAGACTAAGCATGGGATGGACGTAACCGACGATCGGGTTGAAAGCGAAATCCGGAAATCGGTATTGGGTCTGGCTCATCAGATAGGTTTGGATCCTTCATACTCTTCTAGGTTGCTCAATCTTTTGCTTATTGAATCAGTTGGTCTTCAGAGAAAACAAAAAACTGTTGCGCAGCCGAGTTCACATTTGGATATTCTCATGAGAGCCAGACAAATTGAAGCATCTGGAAGGCAGATGATACATTTAGAAATTGGCGAGCCAGATTTCGGACCTCCACCCAGCATTAAAGACGCCTTTGTAAATGCGTTAAACTCTGGTTGTTATCACTATACTGATGTTAGAGGGATTGAAAGGTTAAGGGAGAAGCTTGCTCTAATTCATGGCTCTACAAAGGAAACGGTAATGGTGACACCAGGGGGAAGGTTTGGCGTTTATGCATCGATTACTTCATTGCTCAAACCAGGCGAGGAAATTGTGGTTATAGAACCATCTTGGCCAGCATATGCAGATTGTGCAGCTTTAAATTCAGTTAAGATCAGAACTATCAAAACATCCCTCGAAAATCAATGGTCTCCCGACATTGACGAAATAACTGATGTCACAAACGATTCTACAAAGATGATCGTTCTAAATTATCCGAACAATCCTACTGGGAAGATATTGAGTACTAGTACGATCGAGAAGATCCTCTCATTAGCAAAAGACTATGGCCTTTACATTTTGAGTGATGAGGTCTATTCTAAATATTGCAATAAAAAATTTCGAAGTATTTCTGAATACCATTATGACAGATCCATTGTTATTGAATCGTTCTCCAAAACCTATGCAATGACTGGATTTCGACTTGGTTACGTTCTATCTAGCGAGGTAATTGTCAAAAAGATTGCTAAATTGCAGGCATTTGCTATGACGAGCGTAGCAGAACCTCTTCAGTATTGTGCACTAAATGCACTCGAAACCGATTACGCGACTAATATTGAAGAGACTAGAATCAGACTTAGTACCTTAGTTGAAAGGTTGAAACGAATGGATGTGAGTTTCACCGTTCCTGATGGGGGTATGTACTTGTATCCGAGAATTAATACTATACCACTAGACGATATTATCTTAGTCAATCTATTGCTAGAAAGAGGTGTTGCTGTCGCACCAGGGAGTGCATTTGGCAGCTCTTATGGCAAGCACATTAGAATTTCTGCAACTCAACCTACAGAACAAATCGCAAAAGCAATGGATGTTTTGGACAATTGTCTATCAATGGACAGATAATTAGCTCCATTCCAGTGAAGAAAGTCGCAGTCATCGGTGCAGCCGGCAGGATGGGCAGTTGGTTTGCACACTATTTTGCGCAATCAGAAGCTATAAAAGTGTCAGTTTATGACAAGAGCAAGTTTGAATTCAGAATCCCAGAGCGTGTTGATCCTTGCAACACTATAAGAGATTGTGTGGAAGAGGCAGATTTAGTGATGATCTGTGTGCCTATCGAAAGCATCGTCTCAGTTGTTAAAGAATGCCTAATGTACATGAAAAAGGGTGCCGTATTATCAGAGATCTCATCCATTAAGAAGCAAGTCTTCAATGTATTGCGATCTGCTAGAAAGGATATTACATGCTTGTGCATCCATCCAATGTTCGGTCCAGCTACTAAAAGATCAAGGATTATCAAAAATTTGCTTATCCCAGTCAGAAGTCGGACCAAAGAGATGCGCTACCTCCGTTCTATTTTTCCTCGATCAAAAATCGAAGTGATTAGTGACCCTGATCTCCATGATGAATATATGGCCGTAGTTATTGGCCTTACATATTATCTTAACCTAGTTTTAGGGTCAGTGCTCTCCAAACTGGATTTAAGAACAATGAAGAAGGTTGCGGGGACGAGCTTTGGGATGCAAGTAATGATCACTGAAAGCATCCTAAACGATCCTCCGGAGCTTGTCACTTCACTATTACAAGAAAACCCATTCAACAAGACGTATATCAGTGAGTTCCTTGCTGAAGCGGAGACCCTACAGAAGCTAGTCACAGGTAAGGATGAAAATGCTACAAAGAGAAACGTTGAGAGTATCAAAACTCGCATGAACAAATTAACAGACACCAATAAATCTTATTTGGATTTTTATAGGGCTATAGAATATCTTAAGACATTTGACAATGAAAAATAGATTTGAAGACGAGATTGATCTAATCTCGATGGGCCTCTGTATCGTTGAGACTCGGACAACTCCCGTTGCGTATACACCGAAGTACATGACCGTTTTCAAAGTAATAGCTGGCTGAAAATGCTATTATTGAGTGTGCGATCATAAATCAGCTGACATTTTTGGATAAGTAAAACAATGAGGATACAACTAACTCGACATTTGGCATGTGTAAAACACTCTGAACGTAAAAGAAATTTATCTCTTGATATGCTCGAATCTGGGGACGGAAACGAATGTACTGAAGGTTTTCTCAAGTGTGAAGAATGTAGACAATTATATCCTCTGATTGACGGCATTCCATTGCTTTTGGAAGATGTTGCCGAATATGTGTCTACCAGACCTTCTCTACTTGGAAAATGGATACTATCGAGTAAGACTTCGAGGATGAAAGAATATCTTAAAGATATGAGTTCAGTCCTTACTAAACTAAACAAATCTCAAGGAAATAATCTTTATGAAGTCGAAGGGTCGTTATATGGGTCTTATAATTGGGCCCAGTTTGACTATACTAACGACGACAGGTTCCTCTCATTGCTGAAATGGAAGTTGAATCCTAGCGATCTCTATAATAAGGTAGTCCATAGCACGATGACAAACTTAGACGGCGCGGCGCTCGATCTAGGATGCTCATCAGGATATGTCACTTTTCAACTAGCCAAGAAATTCGCCTTTGTTATAGGAATAGATCTTTCATTTTCTTTCATTAGTGAAGCAAGAAGGCGAATGGCTTCTTCGAGACAAGGAAATTTAGATTTCATTGTCGCAGATTGCTTACGGCCTCCATTTCTACCTAGCAAGTTTGATCTGGTGATGGCATTGAACATCATTGAACTAATGGATATTGAACAGTTGGTGGACAGAATTCACAGGTTGTTAAAGGAAGATGGAGAAGTTGCCTTCACTTCACCTTATGATTATAATAGAACACAGATAGGAAGCAGAGTAAGTCCTCAATCATTCAGGCAATTATTACAGAAATCAGGCTTTAGGATAGGGAGTAAGTATGTTACAACTGAGGCATATATTCCTTGGACTTTGAAGATCAACGAACGGACTTATCTTTTCTACTATGTAGATTACCTTAGAGCACGTAAGGCTTCCAAAGGAAAGAGATAGCTTCACTCTAGTCTATCTTCACTAATATAGTAGTAGAGTATGCGGAGTCACTTGAGGTATATATATTCCAGAAACAGATAGGCATTACATGAAAGCTCAGCGATGGCATGACGACGATATTAATTTAGATGAGGTCAAGAAGGACAGAATCGCAGTAATTGGTTACGGTATTCAGGGTCGGGCTCAGGCCAATAACATGAAGGATAGCGGATTGGATGTCCTTGTGGGGCTACGACGAGATGGAAAGAGTTGGGATATCGCAGCTAAAGAAGGCCATAAAGTGATGACCGCTGCCGAAGCCACTAAAGCAGCTAGCATAGTTCATGTGTTAGTTCCGGATATGGAACAGAGCACCCTGTACAAAACAGAGATTGGGCCAAATCTTTCTGAAGGATCTGCATTAAGTTTTTCGCACGGAGCGGCGGTACATTGGAAGTGGATTGAACCTCCTGGGAATATCGATGTGATTATGGTGGCTCCAAAAGGACCAGGACAGATGGTAAGAGAATTATTTTTGCAAGGATTCGGAACCCCGTCGTTGGTCGCAGTCGAACGAGATTGTTCTACCCGAGCTTGGGTTAGAGTTCTTGGTCTTGCGAAGGGAATAGGGAGTTCGAGGGCAGGCCTAATAAAAACAACATTCAAGGAAGAGGTCGAGACTGATTGGTTTGGCGAACAGGTGGACTTGTGCGGTGGCACTCATAGTCTCATTCTGAATGCGTTTGAAACATTGGTGGAAGCAGGATATCAGCCAGAGGTGGCCTATTTTGAATGCTTGCACGAGCTTAAGTTGATAGTCGATCTAGTTCATAAATACGGTATAACAGGCATGTACAATAGAGTGAGCGAAACGGCTCGATATGGAGGCCTTACAAGAGGACCAATAGTTATCGACGAAGAAAGCAAGAAGAAGATGAAGAGAGTCCTTGACGAGATTCAATCAGGTACGTTTGCAAAGGAATGGGTAAGCGTTTATGAGAAGGATGGTAAGAACTCGTTTGAAACTTTTATGAAAAAGATTCAAGGCCACGATATAGAACGTGTCGGTGTCGAAATGAGAAAAATGATGTGGCCAGAGGTAGAAGAAAGGAACTGAGCCTAAAAAAGGAGACCATATAAAATCCAAATCAGAAAATATGAGGACCAGAATTCGGGATAGCCTTTGAGCCCGAGATCATTTTCGAGATTTGACATTGGTGGCTATATAATCAATTATGGTTGGCAATGGAGTTCCAGGTCCGAAGTTTCCCATTATGCCCTCACCTTCAAGGATCTTTTTGTCTGCCTCAGGTATTATGCCTCCTCCTATCAACAAGATATTATGTCCGCCTTTTTCTCTCACTAATCTCGCCACCTTAGGAAATAATACCGAGTGAGCACCATTTAGTAAACTCATTGCGATCACATCGACGTCCTCTTCAATTGCTATCTTTGCGACTTGTTCGGGCGTACAGAATAGGCCAGAATAAATAACTTCCATTCCTGCGTCTCTTAGCGCCCTGCAGATTACAAGGGCGCCCCTATCATGTCCATCTAGTCCCAACTTAGAAACAAGGATTCTTATCGGTCCCTTGTGTTGTTCAGTCTCCTCTAGCATACCAATCTGCTTAGCTCATAGAGCTGTCGAGCAGTATATCTAATTTGCGTCTGTTGTTCTTATCCTTACCGGCGTATACCCCTACCTCATTTAGGTCAAAGCTGCAAGGATTAGAATTGAAATCTTCATTTGAATGCAGTTCGTTACCAATGAATTTATACCGAATTTGCAATACCAGATTCATGCTACAGATAGTCAAAAGACTAATCGAAGGAGATCGTAGGTCTATGGCTCGGGCGATTTCTATGGTTGACAATAATGATCCTGAATCTCATGACATCATTCGTGAGATCTTTTCCTTGACGGGCAAATCCAGAACAATTGGTTTTACTGGTCCTGCAGGAGCGGGGAAGAGTTCTCTGATAGGAGCATTAGTTCGCAATTTTCAAACCATGGGTTATCGAATAGCTATCTTGGCCGTCGATCCTACTAGTCCTATAACAGGAGGGGCGATCCTTGGAGACCGCGTGAGGATGCAGGTAACTATGGACGATCATGATGTGTTTATGAGAAGTTTGGCTTCTAGAGGCGCAGTTGGGGGTGTCTCCAATTCACTTAGAAATGTAATGCGGATTTTAGATGTTGCGGGATTTGACTTAATCCTAGTCGAAAGTGTTGGAGCTGGCCAGTTAGAGGTTGAAATATCTAGAATAGTAGACATTACAATTGTCGTGCTGACCCCTCAGACTGGAGACAACATTCAATCTATTAAGGCTGGACTTAATGAGATAGGGGAAATCTATGCAATTAACAAGGGAGACCTAGAGGGCTCTGGGAATTTATTTAATTCAATTTTGGAATTTGTAGGTGGAACTGACAAAAAGCCATCGGTACTGAAGGTATCTGCACGAACAGGAGAAGGGATTAAAGACCTAGCTTCTCATATTGATGAGAAATTAATAAGTAACAAAGCAAGCATATCAGAGAAGAGGATAAGTATGTTGAAAAACGAACTGCAAGAAATGATATACCGAGCAGTAGAACAGAGGGCAAAATCGCTTCTCAAAGACAACCTGGAATATGAGAATTATGTGACCATGGTGATTGAAAAGAAGATTGACCCATACCTGGCTGCTGAACGTATCTCGGCGGCCATCATTGGGCAGGGAGTATAGGAAGAATGGCCGAATCCAAACCATTTAAGACAGATTCTGGCATAGAGGTAAGAAAAATTTACACCTCTTCTGATATTCCAGCGAATATTGCAAGTAACCTTGGATCCCCTGGAGAGTTTCCATACACCCGTGGAATATACCCTGAAATGTACCGTGGGAGGCATTGGACCATGCGAATGTACAGTGGTTTTGGGAGCGCGGAGGAGACAAATAAAAGATTCAAATTTTTACTTGAGCATGGGCAGACTGGTCTCTCCCTTGCCTTCGATTTACCCACCCAAACAGGCCGCGATTCTGATAATGTTCAGTCAGAGGGAGAAGTGGGAAGGACGGGTGTCGCAATCAGCTCCATTAAAGACATGATGACTTGTTTCGAATCCATACCACTAGACAGAGTCAGCACATCAATGACCATAAATTCAACCGCCGCTACTTTACTATCCCTTTACATTGTAGTAGCAGAGCAACAGGGTGTTTCAC
>JBOGPP010000282.1:0-5332 GCA_050748485.1 Nitrososphaeraceae archaeon
CCAACTATATGAAAGTCTTTTGTTTGGAATGAATTCAGTTATAGTCCCTTCAGGAAAATAATCCATCTGTCTATATTCTGAGTCTGTCTTGAAGAAACTAAACTTCATTTTTCCTTCAACTTTGGGTTCCAAAATTGCCTGATCTGGAAACCACCTCGTGAGTTCATTTGGATCTGTTATAGCTTGAAAAACGATTTCTGGTGAAGCATCTATGACTATAGATTTTCTTATTTCCATGCTTTCTCCCTGTTCTCCTTCTATATCGGTTACCATCAGATATTCTGTTATTCTGTTATATTTAAACATTTAAACACTTAAATATCGCTTTGACTATTTAATTGCTATTATGGGGTCACCCTGGAAGGCACTCTCAGATGAAAATAGAAGAGAAATTCTTTTACTACTTAAGAAAAAAGATATGACACCTACTGAGGTAGTCGAACATTTTAATTTTACCTTACCTGCTGTGTCGGCTCATCTTCGTGTTCTCAAAGATGCAAATTTAATAACAGAGAAGAAACGGGGGAAAAACAGGTTTTATTCATTAAATAGAAACACAACCATCGAGATAATAAAATTCCTTGAGCAAATATATGACTATAATTTGAGCTCGCTCAAGGAATATATTGAAAATAAGGAGAAAGGAAGAAAGAAGGAAAAGTAGGCACTGACAATATGATTATAGGTTGCTTAAAATGATGTTTTCCGTCAACAACATCTAGGAGGAGTATGAAGATTGGAGTCAAAGATTCCATCTTGTAGTTTAAGAAAAAGATTGCTGCTTTAAATCGCTAAAGGAATGTATTGAAGCAAAGTTTGCTTTCCTGCGCGCGAACCGGAGCTAGCGATGTTGATAGTAATACGGTGCTTTAATATTTCATAATTGGTGATTTGGTCCAGCTGAGAAATAGTAGTTTTAATGCCAACTATACATTTGATCCCTTACTAGCTTATTAGGAAGAAGTTTTTAAATTGTGATATGCCAACAATAGTACATTTTGAAATACCTTCAGACAATGTTGAAAGGTCTAAAAAGTTCTACAATGAATTGTTTGGGTGGAATATTGAGAAAGTGCCAGCAGAGAAGGTACCCGAAGGAATTGAATATTGGGGAATAACCACAAAAGATCATGAAGGGAATACTGCTGTTAATGGAGGCATGATGAAGAGGATGAAGGCAGAACAACAGGGGATTCTAAATTACATTGATGTCAAATCAGTTGTAGAGTATTCTGCCAAGGCACAGCAGCTTGGAGGAAATATAATTATGCCAAAAATGGCAATACCCGGGATGGGTTACTTAGCCGTATGTTTAGACACAGAGAAAAACGCTTTTGGACTATGGGAAAATGATACCTCTGCAAAGTGAGTGTTTGAATCAGTAAGTCATTGAGGTACCCTATGACTATTATTGGATCATCAAGTATAATTGCCACACCCTTTGCCTTTGACACCTTTGTATGGAGTGTTACCGTCATCAATAGAGAAATAGATGTTCGAATTCTTGCGAATGTTCTGAGTCTTCTTTGCCAACCCTCAGGTCAAGAAGAATAGCTTTTGTTTATCCTTATCATAATCGAACCAGACAGGTTGAATATTAGGATGACCCATAGGTAGAGCATTAGCAAACTTGATACAGCAGGAGAATTCCAAATCTGAATAGTTCCTAGATAAAGGTTAAGCCGAATCTTTCCGGTATTTCTGATCGGTTTCCATGCTGTCACTCCCAAATTCTATAGCACAACTTTGAGTAATCCTTTTATGTATTATGTATAATGCAAAAAATAGAATAGCAATAGAAATTATTCTTAATGGAATTTGATAAATTGTAAGTAGAATAGAAGCAATGACGCCAATACTACCAAATGTAGATATTAAAAGGAAGCCTATAGATGAGTAACTACTGTACACACTGGATATAATGCTCAAAGAAGATCCAGAAAGTAATGACCGGCTTCTGATCCTTAGCTCGGAATGTCTTATAACATAAATATTCATGCTAACTAAAATTCCCATTAGGATCGAAATAATTGTAGCAATAGCTATTATTATGCACGTAGGTATTGAAAATACAAGCTTCACTGATAATGTTAATGACTTTATCATTTCTTAATATCATCTAACTTCTTTTCAATGACTGATTGAAAAGAAGAAAATGGTTGTGCTCCTCTTATTATTTCTGGATCTGAACCATCGTTTCTATTTACTATGATAAATGATGGAGTATCAAAGAATTCCTGTGAATTAGCAAGTTTGATATCATTATCTATAAATTCCTTGTACTTTTGAGAATCGAAACAAGAGTTGAACTGTTCTATATCTAGTCCTGAGATTTGCGAAGCAAACTTTTTCAAATTATCTTGGTTGATCCAACCTGAATCGATAGCCTGCTGATTCTCATATAGTAGCTGGTGAAATTGCCAAAACGTTTCCTGTTCATTAGTACACTGTCATTTCCTTTAACCGTTCAAGATTAGGTTAAAATAAAATAAACATAAGTATGTAATTATGAACCTTCATAACTGGATTTCTTGCTGTGACTGTTCTATTTTCAATTTTCAAATTTTATGACCAACTACTCAACCTATTCTTTTCATCTTTGAGCCACATTTAGGACACGATATTTCTTTATGCTCATTCCCACAAGACATACAGAAGTATCTTATTTGTGAGCTACTGCCACCAAAAATAGAAGATGAAGATGGTGTTTGGAATAACGACTTGAAGAATCCTTTTACGCCTTTTACATGGCTAGTCTCCAATAGGCCAAGTCTTTTTAACATATTCCTTCTATTGTAGACGCTCATCAAAACAAATAATATTATTAACAATACAAGGTCAATTGGAAACGTAAATAACCAAATAATAGCAAAGCCTATAGCCATAAAAACTGCTAACCACTTTATCTGACGCAAGAGAAGTCTTTTGTTATCATCAGGAAAATGGGCTCTCATACCATTACCTTCATTATATCAATTCTAGTATATACAAGGTATTATGCACGTCTTAGATTTTCACTTTAAGAACCCAGTATGAATAAATAGTTTTCAACTTAGTAAATAATCCATAACATTATTTAACCCTAACAAGGTCACTCACTCAAGGAATGACTGGTTCAAATGATAACGAAAAGTTGACTAACGACCTAGCAAATCTATTGAATGAGACCGCAGAAGCTCATCATAAAGCATTTGCTGCTACAGAAGGTGAAGACCCTGACTGGCCTATCTGGTATGCAGATTATCTCCTTGAAAAAATACGGCAATTGCTGAAGGCCAAGTTTACAAAGAGTGAACTCATCTATCTACTTGTATCGGCGGAAAAGAGAAATGGATCTGTTGCGCCTGGGGCATACTGGCCTAGATTCTATGCGAAGTACTTTGTAAACCGATATCTATAGATATTATCTAGTTGCATCAATCTGAAGAGAGATGATCATCTGGATTATCGGAAGCTCAGTTTGTTCTCAGATTTGTTTTCGTTTTATTTAGTTGAAGACTTAATAATACAAGACTTGTTCTATCCATGATAACATGTACAAGAGCATCAAATTTGGAATCATAGGTACTATACTTATTATTATAGGAGTTACTGCATTCTATCTTACTTCTCCTTTATTCATTTCAACAGAAATTGATGAACCATTGCCCGAAGGAGCAGAAATACCGCCACAATCATCAAACCAATTTCAAGAATTTGTGGCAATGAGCGAAGAAGAAAGAATTGAAGCTGGCAATCAAATGAATGAACAAGTAAAGAATCAGATTATGCTTGAATTCGCAGGTATGAATTCTAGTATCGATGAATCAATGAGTCAAGGAAGCGAAACCAATGATTTATTATTAACTGGCTCGTTTGTTGGAGTAGGAGATGGGATACATGATGCACAAGGCACTGCGAAAGTTATTCCTATAGAGGGTGGAGGTAATGTACTTAGATTGGAGGATTTGGTAGTTACTAATGGACCTGATCTATATGTATATCTCTCAGCAGATAAGAGTGCATCGGATTTTGTGAATTTAGGTCGATTAAAGGCCAATATCGGAAATCAAAACTATCAGATTCTAGATGGAACAGATATGACAAAATATGATACGGTTTTGATATGGTGTAGAGCGTTTTCTGTGCTATTTGGAGGTGCTGAATTGTCACCGCCAGCAGCAGCATCGGCGTAGAATAACACAATAGACAAACTCTAAGTCAGATGCATTTACGATACTATATTGATTTTATTATAGACAGATGGTCAGTAACTATAATCCGTACTCCAAAGATACAAACTTATGGAGTATGTCATTATAAGAGCTATTAAATGTCCACTGTTACACCAGAAGAATTACTCAGCTCTGTAACCGAATGCATCAATTCAGGGAATCTAGATTCCTTGATGATGCTTTACCAATCCGACGCATGTTTTGCCTCTCAACCGGGGCAGTTCATTAAGGGTAGAGACAGTATACGTCAAAGCATACAAGGATTCGTTGATATGAAGGGCAAGTTAGAATCCAAAGTAAAGAGGGTACTAAGGGCGGCCGATCTTGCTCTTGTAATTAGTGAATGGTCCTTCAACGGAACTGGTCCAGAGGGCAATCCCGTCAACATCGCTTCAACAGCTACGGATGTCCTACGTCAACAGCCAGATGGTACATGGCGTGTTATCATAGACAATCCCTGGGGAACAGATTAACAATCAATTGATCCCTGACCCACTTTTGAAATACGACGGTGGAGGCTGGACAGTTAGTATATTGTTCAAATAATATTACTAGAACTGATTTGAAGATCTGTATTATATGCCATATTTCGACTGAGGTAATACCTCCATTATATAGTATAAACAATATATAATAAGGCATATAATACCAAGTTTAGTGGCATTGACGATCCTATACTGATTGGTATTTTTATATTCTACATATCTCTGATCTTTTAATACTATATTTTCCACGATTTTTGTCGCTTCTTTGAGACAATATGTTAATTTAAACGTTGTCTGTATGAGTCTATTGCTCAATATTGATCTATATAACTGCAGGTTACATCTGATAGCTGGTTTGATCCTGCTCACTGCTAGAAGTGCAAACAATAGTGAACATCGAGTGAGATTAAGTCATCGACAGAACCGCACAGACATCCTGAACAATATTCATAAGGTCGTCGTAACTGCATAGTGCTTAGGAAGATCCTTTCTTTCCCCATTCATAAAATGCTTATATAGTATTTTTCTGCTTAGCTGAAATAGTGGAATGTCTTCTTCAACCACAACTCAAATTCCTAAGTGGAATATGAACTCAGACTATGTTGAAACATGTAACTGTGATTATGGTTGTCC
>JBOGPP010000283.1:0-3340 GCA_050748485.1 Nitrososphaeraceae archaeon
GTTATTTCAATTAGGAACAAGAATAGATTCCCTTGAAAAAATACCTATGAGTGCCGGCGTTCTATTGGCGATAAGTTTGGCAAGCTTTTTTACCTATTATGATTTTTCAAATTATGCATACATTTCCCCAATGTTGAAGGAGAGCTGGAATGTTCAAGACTCGGAGATCGCCCTTGGAGCTTCTTTAACAGTTTTAGGGTATGTTATAGGTGCAGTACTCATTACGATTTATGCGGATCTCTATGGAAGAAAACCCGCTCTTGTAATTTCAGTTTTACTCTTGGCAGGAGGCTCTGTCTTAGCGGCGTCCGCACAAGATATGACCCAGATGGTCATATTTAGACTGATTACAGGGATCGGGATTGGTTCAGAAATCGCAATTGTAGCGACATATATCGGGGAAATATCACCAAAATCAAAGAGGGGTAGATATACGTCACTGATAGTCTTTTTTGGATGGACGGGTATTGCTCTAGCTGGACCCATTTCTTTTGCATTGTTCGAAGGTGAAATCAACAATTTTATTCAGATAGATAGTTGGCGAATAATTCTAGTGATAGCGGTAATACCAGCTCTATTCGCACTAATATTAAGAATGCGTATGCCAGAGTCCTTGCGATGGTTGATATCCAAAGGTAAAATGGAGGAAGCCAATAGACTACTTATCAAACTAGGATTAGATCCGATCACACATCAAGGAGTTGTAAATCACTCTGAAAGGGAAAATGCGTCAAATAAGGTCTCAGATGTCACAAAAGAATTCAAACAAAAAGACAAGAAAGGATTAAAGAGCCATAAAGCCGATAAGAATCTGACTATTCTGTTTAGAAATATCGTTACTAATAGGAGAATTGTTTTTAGCAGAATTTCCATCCTTTCAGCTATTTGGTCGCTTGCGCTAATACCAATTTACGCTTCACTTTTATTGGTAGTTGAATATACTAACCAAGGATATGAAATTGGAGAATCCATATCTGTGAATATGATTGCAGCCTCCGGGTTCGTGGCTGGAGGTATATGTTCACTCATCATTGCAGACAGAATTGAAAGAAAATACCAGATCGCATTATCATGCGCTGTTATGGGGATGGCATTTATCTTACGAGGTATATTTATACAAGATTATCTAGGATTGGTCATCTCTAGCTTCATGGCATTTGGGGCTAACGCATGGATGATCTCAAATCTCTTAACCTACACATCAGAAAACTTTACTACAGAGATTCGTTCCACGTGCTCTGGCATTGTTGAAGGTGCAGGCAGATTAATTGCCACAGTTGGTCCGTTTGTCTTTATCATGCTTGTAACTTTCGGATTTTTCAATCTGATGGTTGGGCTAGCAGCATTTAGCTTTGTTGCAGCTATAGTAGTCTTATTACTGGGAAGGAATACGTTGAATCTGTCTTTGGAAAGGTTGAACGGATAGGCCAGTTAAAATGACTAGTTAGGATTGCGGGTAGACTAATGGTTGTCAGAGAAATACGGATCGGGTATGACACGAGTTACTTAATTAGTTACGCTGAGAATCCAGGATCATCCTAGCAGTTTCAAAGATTTGGATCCACATTCCCCACGTTAATCTCCCTGTATTAGTATTCTGCCTACTTGGATGATATGACGATAAAAGAACTTTGTTACCTTTGATATTAAACCTTCCACCGTGTTGAAACTCTATCGCAGTTGAGCTGATTAGATTGCAATATGTTTGAAATGCAATATGTCCAAGAGTGACTATAACCTTAATTGTTTTATCCAGTAAATCCAATTCAGAACTTAGATATTGGGTACAGTTTGCTATTTCAGATGGAGTGGGTCGATTATCAGGAGGGGCACATCGTGCGACAGCAGTAATAAATGTATCTTTTAGTACAAATCCGTCATTCTTGCACTTACTGACACCAGAGCTAGAAAACCCCGTTTGGAATAACGCCTTGGCTACCCAGTCTCCAGAGCCATCACCTGTAAACATACGTCCAGTTCTATTTCCACCGTGAGCAGCCGGTGCTAGTCCTATAATTAGTAACCTCGCATTCGCATCTCCAAAGCTAGGAACTGGTCTTGCCCAGTAAAGTTCATTTCTGAACCGTTTTGGTATATTTGCAGCAATTAATGATATATGTTCAGATAATCTTGGGCACATCTTACACCTTATTACTCTCGTATTAATCTCCGAAAGCTTCTCCTTTGAATCACAATTTCCAACATTGTAGTACTTCAATGTAGATACTTACTCTTTGGCCTTAGGGTTAACTTCCTCGAAGGTAACCCATATATATTAATATTTTAGGGTGAGTTTCAAATTGGCTGAACTTATTCTAGGTGCACATCTGCATGATAAAATTACTACCGGTGTTCTGAACAGGGATCACCAACTTTAGTGAGTGCATACTATGTGTCGTAGTGATTCTGTTTATGATTAGGAATTCTTACTAATTTTCATTGATATACCATCAGGAATATCAAAGGATTTCTTTACTGAATAGTGTTTTTTAAATATCTGGTGATATAAGTATGCAGTTGTTAGAGATGCAGGAGGATGATTGCGGTTGACTGAAGAATTTTGGCAAAAAATAGAAGAATATCGAAAATTGGGGTTCGACCCTTTAAGGTGGGTTGCTACCGGTTCTAATGAAATTGATAATTGGACATTTAATCACGCGGTAAAGGAAATGAAACGCAGCTCTATAAAGTTGGATACAAATTGGTATGACGCATTCCATTATGCAGATGGGAAGGCACCCGATCTTACTAGAAGGGTCTTTTCCATTCGCGATCCTGCAGTTGAAAACGAGGTTGAACTTAAACACGCCCTTGCTATGTTCCGAGTTCATAAGGAGATAGAGAACGATTCTTCCTTATTTACGGGGATTCTGAACAATTTCTTCAGAAATTTCCGGTGTAAAGTTTCCATTAGTAAAAGTACATTTGCAGTTACAGAGCATAGGGATGCACAATTCGCCTTACTTGACTATATTGGTTTGCATAGAGGAGATAAGGTAGGTTTTACGGCTGCTGATAATGCTACGGCTCATGTGATTGATCCTACATTGGAGCCCGACTCTGAGCTCCATACAGACATCCCCATGACGCGATGCATCGATCATTTGAATCTGATTGGATGCACATCAGGATTTAACCTCTATCCCATATATGATTCTCCCCAAGAATCTACACTTGATACGATTAGGAAAAATCTTGATGCATTCACATCCAGATATAATCTCAAGATGGATGATTACAGCTCACTTAAGATAGGAAAGCTCTTCTTTGGTGCAACAGGGATTGCTAACACCTTCAAAGAACTACCTACAAAATATGACCAGATTGAGGAAACTATGCA
>JBOGPP010000284.1:0-2312 GCA_050748485.1 Nitrososphaeraceae archaeon
GGCATCTTTCCAGCCAACCCTCCCAATTGACTCATGCTTCTCGTTCCTGTTTGGAGGATAATTGAACCGGCCATCATGAAGAGCAATGCCTTTCCCAGGCCATGAGAAACATAGATTAGTGTCGCCCCGCTGATACCAAGAACGCTTTCAGATCCTAGACCAAATAAGATGTATCCCATCTGACTAATGCTAGAGTATGCCAGAAGTCTTTTGATATCATTCTGCATCAATGCCATTGCACCCCCATAGATCATGGTAACCAATCCCCACAAGTTGATGTAGATACTGTATTGTGTATAGTCTCCGGTCAAAAGATCCATCCATAGTCTAAGAAGGCCGTACGCACCTATGCCGATCATCGCCGGCGATAACAGAGCAGAAATAGGCGTTGGAGCTTCAGCGTGCGCATATGGGAGCCAAATATGAAGGCCAAAAGCAGCAAGCTTCACTCCTAGGCCAACTACCAGGGAGAAGATTATTAATGACATCCATTCAGCGGGAATCTTGCCTGCATTCTCTTTCACAGTAACGTAATCAAATCCGCCCGCGAAAAAGCCCATCGCCAGAAGCCCTAAGAGCAGAATCACAGCACCAACGTGTGTCCAGAAGAAGAACATTAAAGCTATTCTTCGCCTTGCCCCATATCCGTAGAATGCAACCATGAAAAAAGCTGGAACTAGCATCAGCTCAAAAAAGACATAAAACTCAATTAGGTTAGTAGCGAGGACCGTGCCCAGCATACCCATTGAGAATGTAAGGTAGAGTGCAAAGTACAACCCCGTCTGTGTCCTTACATAGCTCTCCTTTTCAACCAGAGCTGTCACCTGAGATGTGGTTTCGATATTCGTTCCTGTAGAGGGAGAAGAAGAAGAGGAGGAGGAAGAAGATGGCATATACTCCGATCCACTGCCTAAATTGGTCGATCGTTTATCATGATTAAAATGACCTCCGCCAAATTGTGCGTCGGCGTCCTCCTGGATCTTGTGCACCATGTATGGCTTAGAATACAGAGCAAGTACAGTACATAAAATATAGATTATTATCGCAAAGGGTATACTAAGTCCATCTAATCTAAGGCCAAAGTTACCGAACTGGCTCCATGAGAACGATTCCTCGTAAATCCGATTTTCCTCATCAATTGATAAAATGGGAGCAACAAGAAAACAAGTAGAAATTGCTAGTACTCCAAATGAGAACCAAGTAACTAACTGAATTCCTTTCCTTCTACCCAGGATATAGGCTACAGGAGAAAGAAGAAGAGGCAGAAATATTGCAGCCATTAAGTAAAAAGATTCGGCCATCTATCATACTACCCTTTCAATGACTTGAACTCTTCAACATCAATTTCTTTGTAAAGTCTGTATGCTATGATAATTATTCCCAGTCCCACTGCGACTTCGGCTGCTGCTATTGCAATTGAAAATAGTGCAAAAGTTTGTCCCTGTACATTAGATAGACCTCGTGAGAAAGCCACCAGGTTCAGATTAGCTGCATTTGCAATTATTTCTATCGCAAAGATCATCCTTATTGCGTTACGTTTGGCGACCAGTCCATAGATCCCTACTCCAAAAAGGATCGTCGAAATTATTACATAGTCAATTATCTCAACCATCTGTTGTCCCCATATCCTCCCTTCTAGCAAGTGCGAGTGCACCAATAATAGACCCACCAAGGACTAAACCCAGCGCAATCAGCGCTGGTGAGTAATAGGTCAGCATCTCTTCCCCAATGGCCTTAAAATCGACCGGCGCCATCTTTAGATTCATCAGCTCCGAGTTAGTCAATCCTGATACTAGTAACAATGCACCAAGGCCAATCATAAATATAAGTACAAGGACAACTCCAGAGGCCTTTCTTCCTTTATCTTCCTTGGTTGAGAATAAAGCCTGAGTCCGAACAAGCATCACTGTAAAGATGATCAGTACAGCTACAGCACCTACGTATACAAGTATCTGGAACATGGCAACAAAAGGAGAATCAAGTAGGAGGAAGAAGCCAGCGATACCTAACATAGAGATCGCCAGCGCTATTCCACCATAGATGATTTCTCTTGTTTCAAGTGCCACTATAGCTGAACCTACAGTTAAGGCGGAAACTGCCAAGAACACAGGGTCATCCATTGCCATGGTCGGCACCCATCTTATCTATCTTTATCTGCACCTCTCCACCATACTTTGGCTTTACTGCTAACTGGGCAGGTGTATATATCAAATGTTCCTTTGTAAAGGCTGATAATTCATAGTCATCTGTCATGTACAAAGCATAAAATGGGCAGGCATCAACACATAATCCACAAAAGACACATTTTCCAT
>JBOGPP010000285.1:0-2448 GCA_050748485.1 Nitrososphaeraceae archaeon
TATTGGCAACAGATGTTACACCATTCTTTACATCATGTATACCTGTCTCGTGCTCAGCTAATTCTGTATTTTCTTTAATCTCATGTCCAATAAGCTCCGCGCCTTTCATTATCTCGTGCCCAACGTATTGAACACCTTTTTTTAACCCAGTCATTTCTTAACAATTTTATTTAATATTACATAAGATATAATGCCAAAAATTTTTTTGACTTGTACATCAAGATCGGTTGATGGCGAACTCAACATCTTCTGATTTAAATTACTCTAAATAAAACAATTTTTCATATCTGTTAAGCTAAGCTGAGCTACGAGACAGTTGATATGTCGAAATCACCCCGTACTTCAACAGTTTCTTTAATGGTATTTACTTCTCCTTCAACTTTCCATCTCCCGCCATGTAGATGTGATAATCGTGGAGAAGATGTCCACATTGTTCCCTCACTGGTAATCCTTGTAATTCCCCGTTGGTTTGCAGCCATTTGAGTTCCCGTGCCAATTCCAGTAATAGATTCGCCTTTATTGGTCATATGCAAATACCTTATTGTTAGAGTTGCACTTCCATCTGCTAACATTGTAGCTTCTACCGTATCCCAATGAACTCCCGAATAGTATTTGCCTGTAACTTGTCCCTTGTCATTGCTCTCAAACCTTACGTTTACATTACTAATATCAACAATTCTGGTACTGGTCGCTTTGGCCTTTATAACAACATCATATTTAGTAGAAGTTTTTTTCAATAAAGACCTGGCAGATGATCGTTTCTTCGAAGCTTTAGCCATATCGGCGTATTATTAATCTTGTGCCTATAATAGCTTTTAATATAAAAAAATTACATCATCTGTTCCTGTCGGGCGGATAACCAATCGCATAGATTTAGATTCCCAGTTAATGCTTATGATAAATTCCGTGATCAACAAGTATCATACTCAACGTCTTGGTTAGCCCTGATGGTTTACAGATGGGGCAAGAATGGATCAAATATGTGCTAATTTAGCAATTGTTTTTATCTAAGTGTAAGATGTGAAACTATAATGACCAGACCTATTGAGCATGACAAGGTTCGTGATGCTTTATTCTTTCAGCTAGAACCAATTCTTTCAGCCTTTGAAAGAGCTTATCATATCGATCCGGAAGATTCATTCGAAGCTATCCATATCCTAGAAAAGTTATTGGAAGAACGATTGAAGATAGAAAAGGGTTACGATGATAAAAAGATTGAGGATTTCAAAAAGCACGCAGAACTGGAAATGAATAGACTAAAACCAAGGGCTTCGGATAGCGTATGGAAATAGTCTCAAATCTGTATGTACCAATCACGTGATTCTCTAATTCTATACTATACTATTGATTCGTTCATACTGCAGTTATTTACTACAATACCAATTGTCACGCTTCTAGTTTTGGGCAGTACATTACAGTGTAAATATGATTCATAAGCGTAGAATTTACAATTTTTTTATGTAGTAGTCCTTCTATCCGATCCTAACTGTTTCTCTTAGATTAATTGTTTTTATCATGACTAGGGAGAAAAATTTAGACTGAGAATACTTATGTTATTACTTGTTGGTTTAAACAGATAAAAATACTATACATTGTACATCATGAGATAATTTGAATAATAAGTCAGGGCAAGACTGTCAGGAAATGAGTATGACGAGATAGCATGTCAAGGAGTAATTCTATTTCCTCTTCTTTTTTGTTATATTAATATTAATGCACTGCCAGAAGTCAGATGATTAGCTCCATATTGGCTAATTAGAAGTAATTTCGGATTTTGGTTCTCTTAATGTCTTAGAGTTTTAGTGGTGACATAATATCACAAAGAAAGATTCTGATTCTTTAACTTTTATATGTAGTTAAACCTTAGTTAGTTCTAATTGTGAATGGAAAAAGAGCCAGAAAATGATATCATTGAAGAAGAGGATGATATAGACATTGATGACGAGTTTGAAGAGGAAGAGGAAGAAGAAGAAGAATTTAGTGATAATGACAATACTTCTGAATGAAATAAGAATGGGTTCGATTATGATACCATCACAATCTGAAACTTTTTGATACAATACAAGTCATTATTTCTTTCGGAGATTTTAACTACCTTTACGAAATGGTAGGACGATCAGGGATTGGAAGAATGAACGAAAGGGACTGTCCTACCTTTCATGAATTTGTTTCTGTTAGCTCAGGTACACAATATGAACTAGCATAATAGCTATTCCGGAACTTGGTTATCTATGAAATCAGGGGAAAAACAACTAAGCGATAATTTGGACCTGTCGCATAGCTTGCCTATCTTCCTTTATGACATGATAACCGACAACTCCATCTTGATGGAATAGCTGCATAATTTTGCACAACTTTTTCATAAAAAAAGATTCAAACTTGGACTGCAAGGTCGCAGATACCTAACCGGCTAATGACGAAATATAGTGGCAAACAAGAAAAAATATT
>JBOGPP010000286.1:0-15525 GCA_050748485.1 Nitrososphaeraceae archaeon
TAATGGGCCGATAGCTCAGCTTGGTGGAGCGTTCGACTGATAATCGAAAGGTCGAGGGTTCAACTCCCTTTCGGCCCATTCTTCTCATTGCTTTCTAAAACTATCATTATTTACGAATTAAAAGAAGACAATTGAGATCAGACATAGATGGTTACATGATAATAAATATTCTAGACTCGATGATAAAATAGCGGAACTATAGAATGCCTCTCGCAAATGCCAAATTTTTTGGACTTGATCTGTGAATGACCTTATACGCACAAATAAAATGATGTGTGTCAAGAAGAAAGGAGATTCATAATGCTCACACATCTTTTCATGTATACGTTCTTAGATGAAAGAGTGGGTAGAAAGAGATTCTAGATCAGCAATAAGTAAATACTACAATACGATCATGCTACAGAATGTTATAGATAATCTAGTATCAATCTGGAAAAGATATTCCATTGGATATTTATAAGGCGAAGGATTGCAAGTGGAAGATTATTCTCAATAGAATCTGCTATGACGTAATCAGAAATTTGAGTTAATTCTGTTACAAAGCTAACTTAATTTGCAACGATAATTCTTGTTAATATTTCGTCTCCTTACAATCTTACAATTTGACACGTCGTCGCCTCTTGCTATTCGAAGGTGTCGAATGGACAACTAGAATTGGCGACTGGCGATATCGATGAGCTGTTTTCGTCTAATCTTAACGAAATTTCACAACCAATTCGCAAATCCGTAAGCTTCACAACTTAATTATACTGTGCTCCGACCTGATATCTTTAGGGTATGAATACAAGTTGCGTCTTCCTACGGGCATCTGGCAAAGTTATTTTCGATCTTAGGCATCAAGGGCGACAGTACAAATGCAAGCAAAGGTCTGTACGCATTAGGCGTCAGAACGCTGCCTAAAAGATTGGAATCAGGTTCAAATAATTTAGTTTATTACACAATATCAATTTACACCTAAATAATTCAAAGTGGCACACTAATTCCAAACGATTATAGTTATTATGAGTCTTGCTCCACAGGAACTAGAAAATACTGCGAGCAAATTCGCTGCTGAAGCAATTAGCTTTGACTCGCAGGGTTCGAGAGGGATGGCTATCCAATCCTATCAAAGAGCCATAGATGCGTTGGTGAAATTAGTCCAAATATATCCAGAGTATAGGTTAAATAGAGTATATAGAGAGCGAGCAACTGCTTACCAAAATCGAATACGCACACTTCAGCTTTCAACAGAACTGACTTCGAAGACACCAAGTAGAACCATTACGTCAATAACAAAGGATTCAATGGGTCAAGATTCTAACGAATTGCGAAATGATAGAAAATCGAAGATGTCATCTATGAACTTCACCCGTCAAGGTGGCGGCTCAGAGTCATCTACATCTTCAGAGCCGAATTTCGACGAGCTTGTGCTGAAAGAAAAGCCACATGTAAAGTGGGAAGAGGTAATCGGTCTGGACGACGCAAAACGAGCAATACGTGAGTCGATTGTCTATCCTACCAAACGTTCTGACTTGTTTCCACTAGGGTGGCCTCGTGGAATACTCTTATTTGGCCCCCCAGGCTGCGGTAAAACCTTGCTAGCGGCTGCAGCTGCTGCTGAAATTGACGGATATTTCTTGAATGTTGATGCAGCAAGCATGATGAGCAAATGGTTGGGAGAAGCTGAGAAAAACGTATCTAAATTATTTATGCTGGCAAGGCGGCTCCATGAGAATGAAGGTGTTCCCGTTCTTCTGTTTATCGATGAGATTGATTCATTACTTGGAACTAGATCTAGTGAGATTGGTGGAGAAGTACGGGTAAAGAACCAATTCCTTACAGAAATGGACGGAATAAATGACAAGACGAAAGCTTCTCAGTTGTACGTGATTGGTGCAACAAACAAGCCTTGGACGTTGGAGTCAGGATTTCTTCGGAGATTCCAGAAGCGCATCAATGTGTCACTTCCTTCTCTTCCGTCTCGAGTAGACCTATTTCGTCAATATACTCGTCCTCTAAATCGCGAAAGATCGCTAAAACCAGATGATTTGGCTAAGCTATGTGAGGGTTATAGTGCCAGCGACATAAAGGACATTTGTCAGGCTGCCCAGCTCAGGGTTGTTAATGAATTATTTGAAAGTGGTATGGCTATGGATACTAAATCAAACCCTAGATCTATAAATGTAACCGATTTCAAGGAAATCTTCAAGGTTCGAAAACCTAGTGTAAGCGCAGAAATGCTCAAGGCCTACATCAAATGGAGTGACCAATTCAAAGCACTCTAACGATTCCCGGCTGAATATCTGTCCGTCGCCTCCTTTATTTTTTGTCTGGCAACTTGATCATTGGCATAACCAACTACTCTTACAAATTTTCCTGGTTCTAATTCTTTGTAGTGTTCGAAAAAGTGTCTGATCTTATCCAATACACTAGTTGGAATATCCGATAATTGTTTTACGTTTGAATAAACTGGGTCTACTTTCGGGCTAGGCACAGCAATTATCTTGGAATCCTTTCCTTCCTCGTCTTCAGTTAACAAAACTCCCAGAGGGGTAGCACGGACAACCGACAAAGGGAAGAGGCTTTCGTCACCGATCAACAACACATCTACGGGGTCTCCATCTTCCTCCAAGGATCCCGGCAAAAACCCATAGTTAAATGGATATACCATGGAGGTGTACAGTTTTCTATCTACAAACAAAATTCCTGTGTCGTGATCTATCTCGTACTTGATCCTGCTATCCTTAGGAATTTCAACAACTACGTTGATATCTCCTAGGGGTTCGCTTATTGGCGATATTTTATTTAGAATAGACAACTTTGGTAACATATTATAGTGAGACATTATTATGTTTCTATTGAAGGGCATGCCAAAAATATAAAGAGGGTTAAAGAAAGAGTGCTTCCATAGAATTGGATTTGCTTCCTACTTTCGACGCTAAAGCTATAGAAAAATTGGTACGAGAACATTGGGAAAAAGTAAATCTACAACAACTTATCCAAAAAGAATCAGAAGTCAGTAAATATCCACTTATGGGTTTTATTGAAGGACCACCCACTATGAATGGAGACCCTCATCTAGGCCATTTACGGGGACGTATTATAAAGGATGCATGGTTCAGGATTAAGACACTTCAGAAGAACAGAGTGGTATTCCGGGCCGGATGGGATACTCAAGGATTGCCGGTGGAGCTACAAGCAGAAAAAGAACTAGGTCTTACCGGTAGCAAGATTGAAAACATACGTAAAGTGGGGGCAGAGAGGTTAGTGCAGGCATGCATAGATCTTATTCACAGATATAATGCCAAGTGGATCCGATCCGACGAATTACTTGGGATGTCTTTCGACTATTCACAAGCCTACTGGACCTACAAAGATGAATACATCGAAAGAGAATGGAGATATCTACAAAGGGCGTGGGAGCAAGGCATACTGAAGGAAGGTTTTCGAGTTGTGCCTTACTGTCCGTCGTGTCAGACTTCCCTTAGCAATGCAGAAGTTAACCAGGGTTATCAAAATGTGGAAGATCCATCTCTATATTACAAGGTCCAGTTGAAAGACCAGAATGTATTTTTAGTAGTATGGACAACAATGCCTTTTACGCTTGTTACCGATGAATTAGTTGCCGTGAATCCTGAAGCAAAATATGCGTATATCAATACAGGTCAGGAGATCTGGGTCTTGGCGAGAGAGAGACTAGAAGAGCTATTTGACTATTTGGATATTCGGGAATTTAAGATAATGAAAATTGTATCAGGAAAAGAACTTGAAGGGCAAAGATACACACATCCTTTCCTTACGATGATACCTGGACTAGAAACGTTAGAAAAAACAGGAAAGATCCATCTAGTTGTCGCTGAAAGCTTTGTTGATACTAAAACTGGGAGCGGGATAGTCCATCTGTCTCCAGCCAATGGAGAAATGGACTTTCAAATTGCAACCAAGCGGGGCATTCCCATATTTGTTCCCATTGACGATAGGGTTGTATTTACAGAGGATGCAGGTGTATTCAGTCAGCTATTTGTTAGAGATGCAGATACTCTTGTGATTCAGAAATTAAAAACCACCTGTCATTACATCAAAGCAGGACGAATTAAGCATCAATACCCAACTTGTTGGCGTTCTCATCATAAATTGGTATGGTTGTCCCGACGAGAGTATTTCTATATGACGGAAATGTTGGGCTCCAAACCCCTAGACGCTGCTCAGAGTGTTAGATATTTTTTCAACGCTTCCAGAAATAGGTTTATTGAGATTATTAAGGAAAAGGTGCCATGGTGCATTACAAGAGAACGGTTGTGGGGAACCCCTCTTCCCATATGGTCCTGTGTTAATTGTAAAAGGAAAGATCTTTTGTACTCCCGGAAGCAGATCATAGAAAGGGCAATTAGTTTGCCAGACGGGAAACAATTTCCGTTGCATAGGCCCCAGATGGACAGAATAGATCTTAAATGTGACTCATGTGGGTCGATAATGCGAAGAGAGCATTTTGTTCTGGATACCTGGCACAATAGCGGAGCTGCTCCATATGCTTCATTGACTGATTCTGAATATCATCAACTTGTTCCTTCTCCGTTCCTTACTGAAGGAATTGATCAGACTAGAGGATGGGCCTACACGATGCTGCTAGAGAATATTATTCTGTCAGGATCACACATATCCCCTTACCAATCATTCCTTTTTCAAGGTCATGTGCTAGACGAAAAGGGTAATAAGATGAGCAAGAGTTTAGGCAACGTAATCGACTCTATAGAGTTCCTAAGCAGTAATCCAGTGGACATAATTAGATACTACTTCTTGTGGAAGTCTTCGCCTGTCGAGTCACTGAATTTCGACGTAAAAGAAATGTTGAGGAGGCCCCATCAAATCATTAGCACACTTTACTATCTACACATATATTTCAGCCAGAATAGTAAGTATGACAAATACGATCCACAACGTCATAGACTTGATTGGATAATAAGTAGAAATCTTCTATCGATCTCTGAAATATGGATACTGTCCAAGTTTCAAGCTTTAATCTCAGGTTTTGCAGCAGCATTTAATGAATGTAGATTTCATGAAGCAGCAAAGTTGCTTGAGGAGTTCATAATCAACATTCTCAGTCAAACCTACATTCCTATTGTCCGAAATGATTTATGGGACGACAATCAAGAATCATGGGAGAGACGACTATCTGTATACTCTGTACTCCATTATGTCCTAAAGAACCTTGATATTATGCTTCATCCAATTTCTCCTTTTGTAACAGAGTACCTATACCAGATGTGCTTTAAGGAGAGGGAAAGTGTAATGTTCGAGAAATGGCCAGTCCATCACAATGAATATGTGGTGAGTGCTGTGGAATCAGGATTTGATTTACTAAAGAACATTATTTCCCTTTCAAACGCAGCTAGAATGAAGGCCAAACTAAAACGAAGATGGCCCATCAATGAAGTTCTAGTATTTTCAACCGAAATTCATCTTCTTGATAACCCTGATCTGATGGAGATCTTAAAAAATCAAGTGAATGCCCAGAACTGTAGACTAGTTGAAATTCCATCCTTCAAATCTGAAACCTCAAAACTGAATTCATTAATCGCTAAGGGTGCTCCTATCAATGCGGAGATGCATATTTCCACAAAAAGCGTTGCTCCAAGAGTTAAGAGCAAGCTAACCCTTCTAATGCGAGAATTTATGAAGATCGATAAAATCAAGGCTCTTCAATCCTTGGAAACAGAGGGCAAGATAACCGTTAATGTCCTAGACGAGAAAATCGAGCTAGTGAACAATGACCTTGTAATGGAGTATTTCCCTTCAGAGGGCTACTCAAGTGATGAACTTGATGGTCTAGTTGTCTTCATTTCGACCTTGAGATCGAATCAACTGGTAAGGATGGGTTTTCTTAGAGATTTGGCTAGGAATTTGCAGCAACTGAGAAAAGAATATGGGCGCAACCCTACTGACATTTTACCCATTGCTCATGTAGCAGACCTTAACGAATCAGAAATGGAGGACCTTTCTGAACTAAAAGATGAACTGAAATTCCTGGTAAGAGTCAACGAGATTGTATTCTCAAAGGAGCCCTTAGCTGGTATCGACTATAAACCTGTTGATCTAGATGGCCGGCAAATACTGATCTCCATATAGCAATTAAACCAGACTAAGCTGGACCATTAGGAACAATTTTAGCTTTCCGTCAAGAATTATAACCGTGGTAAATTAAATACAAAAAGCTGGAAAATGGATGCCATTGATTAATAATAAGCAGATTACTCTTGATACCGGGCAAGTTACTTTAGATCAATGGCTCATAGAGAGACTCCGAGATAAACTCGCAAAGACCTCGCTGCTTGCCGGAAGGCTACGCCATCCGATTCTATTGTACAGAAAAACTTTGGAAGAATCTGAGCAATCAGCTGAGGAAGAAGTCGCGACGGTCTGTAAGGATTTCATCATCGTGCAGGTAATAATATATGGTGGATTTATTTCCCCCAGTTTTCAACAGCAGTACATTTTCACCCCAGACAAATTTGCGCCATGGGTTATGCATCGTAGCCGTGAACTCGTGATGCAATGCCTTGAAAATATTGAAGAACTTTCTCATTAATGTCAGGCCAATAAATCAATTTTCGGAAAATGGAGATTGATTACTATTAGAAAGATCCTAAATCTCTGGAAGATTTGAATCGCATTTTCGTCTAAATTAGAGACTATTGCAAAAACTCATTTCCAATCATGCCTATCGTGGTATTCAATACCGATATGATACGTGTCGTCATTTGATAGTTATGAGCTTGCCACGAACACATATAATCCCTAATGTGGTAGGCTGGTTTAGATCCCTTAACAATATTTTTTTAGAGTGAAACTTCCGTTAAATAAAGTATTATGTTCATACGAGTTAACCACTTTTAAAGATGATCTCCCTTTGCATTATTATGAAGATATATACGGAGGATAGACCATGGGGCAGGTTTGAAAAATTTCACGAAAATAAGATAAGCACGGTCAAATTGATCTATATCACTCCGAATCACCGGCTTAGTCTTCAATACCATACACACAGAAATGAATTCTGGAGGATAATAAATGGAACTGCAGAAGTTGAAGTGGATGGAAAGACATTTAGTGTTAAGGAGGGAGATGATATTTCTATTGGACCAAAAAGTCATCACCGAATCAAAGCATTGGCAAATGGCTGCATTGTGCTGGAAATTTCTTATGGTCACTTTGATGAAGACGATATTGTGCGGATTGAGGACGACTTTAACAGAACCGATTCAAGCAACCCGCGACCATCGTAACATTGCTAACGATCAACGAAATACAAATAAAGCCCTAATAGTGTTCTACCGTTATGAGCGCAAGCAAGAAACCCCACATGAACCTAGTTGTTGTAGGTCATGTCGATAATGGTAAATCGACTACTGTTGGTCATTTAATGGTAGACTTGAAAGTTATTGATCAGCGGACTATTGACGCATACGCGAAGGAATCAGAAGCGACGGGAAAGGGTGACACCTTCAAATATGCTTGGGTCTTGGATAGCATTAAGGAAGAGAGGGATAGAGGAGTAACCATAGACCTTGCCTTCCAGAAATTCGAGACTCAAAAGTTCTTTTACACGCTTATTGATGCCCCAGGCCATAGAGATTTTATTAAGAACATGATTACTGGAGCGTCTGAAGCCGATGCTGCCGTTCTTGTAGTCTCTGTGAAACCAGGCGAGACCGAAGCTGCCACCGACCCCGGAGGCCAAGCCAGAGAACATGCATTTTTGTCCCGTACTTTAGGCGTGAGCCAAATAGTCGTAGCTTTAAACAAGATGGATGATGTCGCCTATTCTGAACAGAGATTTAAGGAAGTGAAAGACCTGGTAGAGAAAATGCTGAAGCTAGTCGGATATAATACGAGTAAAGTTCAGTTTATTCCAGTTTCTGCTTGGAAAGGTGATAATTTGGCTAAACTTTCTGAAAATACACCATGGTACAAAGGACCTACACTTGCAGAATCTCTTGATATGTTTGAGGCTCCAGAGAAACCAATCGGGAAGCCTCTTAGAATTCCAATCCAAGACGTGTATACTATCACTGGTGTTGGAACAGTACCCGTGGGTCGAGTTGAAACAGGAGTTATTCGGGCTAACGACAAGGTAATAGTGATGCCATCTGGAGTGATTGGTGAAGTCAAGTCGATAGAGACTCATCATACTCAAATGGATTCAGCTGAAGCAGGCGATAACATAGGTTTCAATCTACGGGGAGTTGATAGGAAATCAATAAAACGCGGAGATATACTAGGATCAACTGATAAACCACCTTCTGTAGCTCGAGAATTTGAGGCACAAATAATTGTGATTCACCACCCGACAGCGATGGCTCCAGGGTACACACCAGTTCTACATGCTCATACCGCACAAGTAGCAGCTACTCTTTCGGAGTTTGTCGCAAAAATAGACGCGAAGACAGGAGGAATAGTAGAAGAGAAGCCAAAATTCTTAAAAACTGGCGATGCTGCGATAGTTAGAATAAAACCTACCAGACCACTTGCGATTGAGAACTTTAAAGAGTTCCCGGAAATCGGAAGATTTGCACTCAGGGATATGGGAACTACAATTGCAGCAGGTGTGGTTAAAGGGATTATAGAAAAGTATGATCCTAGCAAGAAATGAGTGATTTAGTTGCCACAAGAAGCAAGAATAAAATTAACCAGTACCAATCTCTCTACCTTAGAAACTGTTTGCTCTGAAATTAAGGGCTTGGGAGAGAAAAACGGAATAAGGCTTAAGGGACCACACCCGCTACCTACAAAGAAGATGAAGGTGGTAACAAGAAAATCACCTTGTGGACAGGGTACGAACACGTATGATAAGTACGAATTGAGAATCCATAGACGTGTAATTGATTTGGGAGCAGACGACAGAGCAATTCGGCAGTTGATGCGTTTAAAAATACCTGACGACGTGTATATTGAGGTCTCCTTAACCCAATAGACCTTAGGCTATTAGCTTACCGAATTAGAGCATCATTATTCTTCCGTAAGCACAAATCAGACTATTTGTACATAACACTAGGTTACTTGCAAACCATTTTTTTAATGTAGGTTCACTAACTTTTGAGCACTACTAAACAATATTTTTAGTTCAGACACTGGCCCGTGAATTTCTAGCTTCTCTGTTCCCTGTATGCAAATTTTGGCCTTTCTAAGTAGAAAACCTTTTTCTGAGTATTCCAACCCATGTAGTGTGTCTAGCCTCTCGCTGACTATATCATTTGACTTATGGATATGGCCTCGTTTAGCAAATAAAATGATCCTTCGATCGGTCAATAATAATTTGTACTTCTTTCCAGAGTATTCGACAGGACATTTGCCATAAAACTTTACATTCTCGACAGGCAGGAGAAAATCGTTCAAGGTCATGATTTTATGTGTATGTATACATAGATTCTAGAATATATATTAAAACAAGTCTCAATTAATTGCCGACATGATGGACAAAAATTGATAACAGATTTATTGATTTTCCATAGCTGGCTAATTTCATGATCTCAAATACTGAATATTTTATATCCATCATTAATTATTGAGATATATTGGAAAACACGCCGCCGCTCATACCATCATTTGAAAAAAGGAAAAGGTTCTATAATTTACCCGAACTTCCGGAGGGTCGGGTTGGTCTCCTCCTTTCTTCCGTCTATGTAGGTGATGAACAGATAGTTTATCTCCTATTTTATGATCCGCAGGAGAATAGACTTGTAACTTGGAGAGATAGAACCCATCATAAGCCTTACTGCTATACGAAGATGGAGTATAAGGGCAGAGCCGAGGCTATATGCAATGAGGATAAGAAGTTATCACTCCAACTAACAACGAAGCGAGATTTAATTAACGATCAGATTATTGAAGTCGTAAAAATCGTAGCTCCAGATCCGCTTTCAATTGGTGGAACGGATAATAGCGTAAGAGAAAGAGTTCGATCATGGGAAGCTGACATTAAGTATCATGAAAATTATCTTTATGATTCTGGCCTAATCCCAGGCTCATACTATAGACGAAATGGTGAATCCATTGTTAATGAGGACTATGGAATTTCTGGAACAGTTAAGGAGGCATTAAAGCATCTTACTTTGAATAATAATAGTAGTAATAACAGTAGTGAAAATGGTAATAGATACGGACATATTTCAAGTAATGGCTATGAAGATCATGTTATCAGTTGGGCCAATCTATTGAACCAACCTGTGCCGGAACTCAAAAGAGTTGCTCTTGATATTGAAGTAGAATCGGAAGAGGGGCAAATGCCTACGCCTCGAGAACATGAAAGAAGAATAATCGCCGTGGGACTAGTTGGCACTGATGGTTTCAAGAAGATTCTTGTTTTGGGCAAGAGAAATTCAGATACAGTTGAGAAGGTGAATATGGCCGAAGCTGAACTGTGTCTTACCGAAAAGGAATTGATAGAAAAGACGTTCGAGGTAATAGGCTCCTATCCGATAGTCCTTACCTACAATGGTGATGATTTTGATCTTCCCTATCTTTATGCCCGATCTCAGGATTCTAGGATCGATCCAATTTCCCATTCTACTATCCCAAAAGAACATGTACCAATTTTAGTAAAAAGAGATAGCTTTGTAAAACGAGGAACATTAGCAGAACCAGTTCACTTAAGGAGCGCAATCCATCTTGATTTGTTTAGGACATTTCAGAACAGATCAATCCAGATTTATGCATTTGGTAATAAATATTCTGAGTATACGCTTAATGCGATCTCTCAGGCACTACTGGGTGAAGGTAAGCTCGATCTAGATTTGGACATTAGTGAGTTACCAACACAGAAGCTAGCAGAATACTGTCTTAGAGACGCCGATCTAACATTTAGACTGACTAGCTTCGGTAATAATCTCCTTATGAAACTTTTGATAGTGATAGCCCGAATTGCACGATCATCCCTTGACGATGTTTCTAGATTTGGTGTCAACCAATGGATCAGAGGAATGCTATACTATGAACACAGAAAAAATAATCTTCTTATCCCAAGACGAGAGGAACTCGGTGCGAAAGGGTCTTCGTCGACCATTGCTATCATTAAAGAAAAGAAGTATCGTGGAGGACTTGTGGTAGAACCTAAGTTAGGAATTCATTTTAATGTGATAGTGGTTGACTTTGCTAGTCTTTATCCTAGTATCATTAAAGTATATAACCTATCCTATGAGACAGTTAACTGCCCACATCATGATTGTGAAAATGACGCAGGTCAGCGGATAGCTGGCACAACACATTGGATTTGTAAGAAAAATAAAGGACTTACGTCACAACTTATCGGATCTCTTAGAGATCTGCGTGTTAAGTATTATAAACAATTATCTAAGGAAATATCAATTAGTTTGGAAGAACGTCAGCTTTACGGGGTGGTTAGCCAGGCAATTAAGGTGATCCTCAATGCAAGCTATGGAGTGATGGGGGCCGAAATATTTCCGCTCTATTGCTTACCTGTCGCTGACGCGACTGCTGCGCTCGGGAGAACGACTACCTTTTCTGCCATCGAAAAATGTAAAGAAATTGGTATCGATGTCATTTACGGGGATACCGATTCCTTATTCCTGAAAGGTCCTTCTCCAACTAAGGTAGATGAAATTACGAGATGGGCTAGAGCAAAACATGGAGTCGATTTAGAGATTGATAAGACATATCGGTATGTGGTATTTAGCGAATTGAAAAAAAATTATCTTGGTGTCCTCTCTGACGGGACGGTAGATGTCAAGGGCCTAACTGGAAAAAAGTCTCATACTCCCCCCTTTATTAGAAATGCTTTTTCCCATATGCTAGATATCTTAAGTAAAGTAAATTCCGAGAATGATTTCGAATCGGCAAGAGAAAAGATAAAAAGTATTCTTCAGGAGAATGCAAAGAATTTAGTAAGCCGCCGGATCCCGGTACAGGATTTGAGCTTTAATGTTATGATAAATAAGTCACCTGATAAGTATGGAAAGAAAATTGCCCCCTCGACCGTAAAATCAGGCTCAATCGATGGCACTGATGTCATCGGAAAGGATTCTCATAAAGGCCTGCCACAGCATATCAAGGCAGCAAGATTTCTTGTAGAAAAAGGAAGAGAGATAAAGGCTGGCGGTATTATCTCCTATGTGAAAACTAGTACAGCGGAAGGTGTGAAGCCAGTCGAGCTAGCAAAGCCAGAAGAGATAGACACCGACAAGTACCTTGAAACTATGGAGGTTACATTCGATCAGATACTCGCATCTCTAAACTTTAATTTTAAATCATTAGTGGGACAGCCACGTCAATCCAATTTGGATGAGCTTTTTTGGGGAGGATCAGTCTAGGCTCTTGAAAATAGATGAGGAAAATCGGTAAGTCCAATTAAACATGTACAAATCTTCTTTCGTAAAAATTATCAAAAAATCTCACCTTGAATAATCTTGAGTAGTACTTTCGGCAAAAAAAATCGGGAAAAATAGGAAATGGACTTATTTCTATCTTAAGTTACTCCTAATCCTCCACTATCTGTGTATTGACGAATTCCGCCTTTAGACCTGTCCTATCGATTATTGTAGGATACTTGCCAGATTTCTGAGTATACACATAGACCTGGATATCGTTTCCATCAGGTCCAGGTATCATGTACGAATCTTCGATATGATATCCCAATGTGTTGAAGTGCATGTCAAAATAGTCCTTGTCTTCTGCTTGTGCTACAAACAAGCCTGCCGTAGCCTGAGTTGAATTTGTCGACAAATTATCGGGTGCGTTTCCAGGAGCAATGACATTTATTTTCCCCTTAGGAGCTGCTTGATCTGTGTTAGAGGGATCTGAAAATGTATATGTTCCTTGGGTGTCAAACGTGTACTCAACTCCATTTTTAAATGGTATGGTCCCATTAGAGAGAAGACTCTGATTATCGCTGTCTTGGACAAGTTCAATACCGTGAGGATTACCCTGAGGACTCATTGTGCTATTGTCAGCATTAGACCAGATAACTTTCGTCCCTTCTACGATTGTAGCATCAAGAGGAAGGAATCCCTGATTAACTAATCTTTTATCAGGGAGCAAAACGACGAGATTATGTACGTCAGAATCTAACTTCATGGAATTCGTCTGTGCAATGTCGGCAGCATTGAATCGTATACCAGCAGTAGGAGCTGTACTCAAACCAACCCCTCCCTCACTTGAAGTAGTATTTGCGGGCTCCTCGGTCCCTGGCAAAACATTTACCTGAGCATAAACTGTCTCAACAGAGCCATTGGTACCAGCGCCTGACAAGACCAGGATAGCAGCGGCAGAAACGCTAAGCGCTATGAGACTCAAACTTATATTCATTTGGAGGCTGTAGGCAGACTCCCATTTATAATGCATTGTGTTTGAAAGAGTTGACTTTCGTATCGTACCTTCGTATCGTACGAGCACGGTCAAATTTAGGAGGAATGGTTAGCAATGCCTTAACATTTATACCATAATTTGGTTCGATCTTATCCGTTGTCCATTTTGGAAGAGGTCCAGCCACTCTTCGTCTCACCAGAATTAGGAGATGTTGGAGTACCTTTTGCTGATTTTCCTATGAAACTTTCGCTTACCGAATCAAATGTGATAGTCTATGGAGTTCCATTGGACCTCACAACCTCCTTTGGAAAAGGAACCGGGGAAGGGCCCAATTCAATCAGATTGACTTCTGCAAAACAGATAGAAACCTACCTATTTGAAGAAAATACCGACTTGACTGACAAGGTCAAACTCTATGATCTCGGCGATCTTAAGATGCCTCAACTTGATTCTAATTGCAGTCTGAGCTCCGTTATTTCATCAATTGGGTCAAACATTACGCTGATTGCAGATCATATAAAAGCGAGCAGAAAAATTCCAATTTTATTAGGGGGAGAACACACTATCTCATACTACCAGCTTAAGGCGCTGGCTGACACAAAGCCTCTGATTCTTCATTTCGATGCTCATAGAGATTTGAAGCCTGAATATGGTGGGATAGTTATGTGTCATACAACTCCTTTTTACCATCTAATCAACGACGGACATATTCGTAGTCACGATCTAGTTCAAATTGGAATAAGACAATGTGATCGACAGGAAAATCAATTTGCATTAAATAAAGGTGTCGTTACGTACGATGCTTGGACAATTCATGATAACATTGATAAATTATTGTTATACATTAACGAAGTTACTTGCAATAGAGTTATCTATATTTCATTTGACATAGACGTTTACGATCTATCATATGTTCCGTGCACCGGATGTCCTGAACCATACGGTTTGGACCCATTCCAGGTGACTAAAATAATAAAAAGCATAAGCTCCTCGGCTATGCTTATAGGTATGGATATGGTGGAAGTTGCTGCTAGAAATAATGACTATAGGGAAGGTACGTTGGCTGTTCAAACCCTTTACAGGATGTTGGTTAATTTGCAAAAGGCTTATTCATAATCGCTGGAATCCGCCTCAAATGTGGGTTTGTATAGTGGTTGTGTTAGCCGGTGAATTGGGGTCTCTTTGAAAGTAACATAGGAAGGTTCAAAGGGAGATATGGCTTACCTGCAGTTTTATTTGTTATTTCATCGGCCAATCCATCTATTGTCATGGTTCTTCTTTCATTTGGATTTAAACGATCCCGGATTTGAAATTTTGATTTTTCTACTTCAGTATCCCCTATAACGACGATGTAATTAATCCATTCCATTTCTGCGTCTCGGATCTTTTTTCCTACTGATTCATCCCGATCATCTAGATCTACTCTAATGTATTTTTTTGTAAGTGTATCAGCGATCTCCTTACAATAAGCGGTATGGTTTGAGGTCACAGGAATCAAGCGCGTTTGAGTGGGCGAAAGCCATAGTGGCAGCGTAGGCTTTTCGCCAGTTTTTGAACTTTTTGCAGCCTTTTCTAGTAATGCGTAAATGACACGTTCAATTGCTCCACTTGGTGAATTGTGCAGGATTACAGGATACTTCCTCGAGCCATCTTCATCGACAAACGTTATGTTATACCGTTTACTATTTTCAATATCGATCTGGTCCGTAGAAAGTGCAGAAGCTTTTCCTTGGTTATCTATGAAATTAAACTCCCATTTTAGGATAAAATAGAAGAACCGCTCTTTCCACAATTCCACCAGCACAGGACGATCAAATTTCCGAGCCAGTTCAATTATCATATCTTTATTCTCCTGGAAGCAAGTCTCGGTAAACCGTATTGCCATTTCAATGTCGCCAGAGGTTGAAATTCCCAAATCATTTAAAACAGTGGTCGATAAATCAAATCTTTTTAGAAGCTCAGACTTGGCCTCCTCCATATCTCTGCAAAATGCATGACAATCGGGCATACTAAATGCTCTCAACCTTTTCAATCCTACAATCTCTCCGGTCTTCTCCCTACGGAAACTATATCTGGTTAGTTCATAAAGTCGAAGTGGTAGATTCTTGTAAGATATCAATAAATCTTTTGCCATTAGAAACTGGCCAAAACATGCTGCAAATCTAAGGAAATAATGTTTCCCATGATCAGTAGCGATATTGTACTGTCTTGCGGGAAATCGGTTAA
>JBOGPP010000287.1:0-5471 GCA_050748485.1 Nitrososphaeraceae archaeon
AAAATAGTGAATCGTTGGTTGAAGATGATCTGGAGCATCGAAGGGGCCGGATTCTTTAGCAATCTTCCCCATTTCTCTTCCCAATTTCACACATTCCCAGCATCCTGCAAATGGAATTAAAATTGCGATATAGTATCCTGCCTGTCTACCTGTATATCCCCATGCTTCACCGACAATACAGTATTTTGAATCATTAACGAGAGTCCTCACATCTTGTTCATCAAATCCAGACCGAAGTTTGAAAGACCAAAAAGGACAGATTTCTTTAAAGCTCAATTTTTGCTGAAATGATAAAGGTATTTCTTGCTTCTTAATTGTCTCATCCCTCTTCATCATAGTATTAACGGGACAGAATCATTTATCCCTTATCTTTGTTAGGGATTTGTTGCCCCCTCAAGAGTGGGCCAGAAACTTGAGACTAGCTCAAAAATGAGAAAGACAGAGTGGCAAATCGTGAAATTAATGAGCGTCAAAAGAGCGCATTGAGCTCAGTGGGTCTTTGAAGACGCTAAACATGTTTACTTGGTAGATAAGTTTCATTTAGATGTTGTACGATTCAAGTTCCTTTTTTATTGGCCAGTGGACATATACGACTCTACCCAAAACTTCATCATATCAACATCGAGGCCTTGCAACATTTGGTTGTCTCAGAAGTTAACTATGAAATACTAAAAGCGAGGACGGAAATTAGTGGGAGATACTTAAATATCCACGAGATAATATATATATATGTTGAAAATACCCGTCGATGGGAGGCACAAAGAAGACGGCTAGAATACTTTCCGTCAATGTATCTCTTCCAAAAGAGATAGATTTTGAAGGGCAGAGAATGAAAACAGGTATTTTCAAAGATCCAGTTGAGGGACGTATAAGATTGAAGACGCTTAATCTCGATGGCGACAGACAAGCAGATTTAGCAGTGCATGGTGGACCCGATAAGGCAGTATATGCCTATTCTATGGAACATTACGAATACTGGCACGGGGTCTATCCCGATATAGCGATGCCAAACGGAATGTTCGGAGAGAACCTTACTGTAGAGGGACTGACGGAGAGTGAAGTTAACATAGGTGATATTTTCAGAATAGGATCTTCAACGGTTATTGCGACACAGCCACGAATGCCGTGTTACAAACTTGGGGTTAAATTCAGACGTATGGATGTGATCAAAAAGTTTCTGGCGAGTGGCCGATCAGGAATATACTTTAAAGTATCAAAGGAGGGTGAAGTCGCAGCTGGTGATTCGATAGAGCAAATTACAAAAGACCCTAATCGGATCACCATTAGCGATATAATACGACTATACTCAATTGAGAGAGAGGACCTCCAAACGATGCGACGCGCGGTAAAAGTTGATGCATTACCTAAAGGATGGAAACACTATTTTCTGGAGCAAATTAATCGGTTAGAAAAGAGATTTACAACATAGCGAAATAGATTAAGGGGTAAAATTGTGGTAAACCAGATGTATGAAATTCGAAAGGTGGACGGGGAGGAAGTAAGGGAGGAGGAGAATCGGCAGCAACAAAAAAGTGAATATGACGATCGTGAGAGAAAGAATATTCTCATTGATAATTTTGGTAGAATTGCAAAGAAACTAAGGGTCTCGGTGACAGACAGGTGCAATATGCGATGCATGTATTGCATGCCAAGAGGAAACGTTAGATGGTTTAATGAGCAGGATATGTTGGATTTTAGTGAGATCTCTAGACTTGTTTCTATTCTGGCAGATCTTGGCATAGAGCGAATAAGACTAACAGGAGGAGAACCACTCCTAAGACCAAATTTAACGAACCTCATAATTTCATTGGCCAAATTAGAGGGTATTAAATCAATTAGCATGACAACGAACGGTTTACTATTTGGAGAGAAAGCCAGAGAGTTGAAAGACGCTGGACTTGAAAGTGTAAATATTAGCCTCGATACCTTTAGACCTGACAGATTTAAAGCGATAACTGGTATAAATGGACTCAACAAAGTAATTGATGCCATTAATGCTGCGGAGAGTGTTGGTTTGAATGTAAAAATTAATACCGTAGTAATAAGAGGCTGGAACGAGGATGAAATTTTGGATTTTGCTAAATTTTCACGAGATACTGGGCACATAGTGCGTTTTATAGAGTTCATGCCATTAGACGGCAGTGGATGTTGGCGATCAGATTTGGTTTATACTAAAAGAGAAATGATCGATCTGATAACTAGAAACTTGGGAGGGATTATGCCACTAAATCATGCCTTACATTGCGATCTTGATACCAATGGAGTGAACCACAAGAATAATTCAAATAGATACAGCAACCAAATCCACAAGTCCGATCCGGCGGCACTTTTCTCTTATTGCGATGGAAGGGGAACAATCGGATTTATCCCATCAATGACTGAACCTTTCTGTGCCAACTGCGATAGAATGAGATTAACTTCGGATGGCAGATTATTGACATGTCTTTTTGAAAATCCTGGATATGATCTTAGGAATTTGCTGAGAAGCAGAAAGTCTAACCATTATATTAAGAAAAAAGTAATCGAAGATGTGAGGAAAAAGCCTGAAGGAATAATTAAGATCATAAGGACAAAGACATTAAGACCTTCATTGAATTTGATGCATACAATAGGCGGATAGCTTTAACGCCTTAACTTCATATGATCCCCGCGCACTGAACTTATTCTTCTGGAATGACGCTATGCTTTCTTAGTTATGTATCGACCTTCGAATCTGCTGATATACCCCCAAATGCCTCTACAAGATTGGCTATTGTACTATTAAAATAACTCCTTTCTGCCTATAAATAAGGTTTTGGTAATGCCACAAACCAAAATAAAAAACTGGCTATTCTCGTAAACTCTGTACGGTATTTCCTTCTAAATACATTCAAATTCTTGCGCTGGCATTTACGCGACAGTATTACTAGTAAAATCGGGACATTTCGCCGTGCTATCTGGTCACGCTTTTCTCCGACATGCAATCGATAATGATACCATCAATCATGTGGAGGACCTCCTTCTTTATCTAACGGACAGCTCATTCGTTAACTGCACTGATTCTAAATTATTAAAGCTCGTTAACAATTTTTTTTAATATGTATTAAGAATAATCAAGATCAAATTGTAACTATATTATCATGTCGTTTGGCAATAAATGGAATAAACAGCAAGGAGATAGTGTAGGTGAAGCCGTAAGAAATAAGATACTTGAAGGTGTAAAACCACAGTCTCCATTGAAGCCACGGATAGAGGAAGCTAGAAGCAAATTGCAGATGCAGGTTACAAAGTTAGAGACGATATCTACTAAAATGCAGGAGAAAGATAAACTTATTTTCAGTAGAATAGTGACTGCAATGCAGAATCATGATAGCCGGTATGCAAAACTATTATCAAATGAGCTATCTCAAATCAGAAGAATGAGTAAGATGGTCAATTCTGCAAAGTTGGCATTAGAACAGATTCAATTACGGCTTAACACCATGACCGAACTAGGCGATGTCGTGATCACACTTAGTCCTGCGATGTCAGTAATAAAGGGGATCCAAGGCGGACTTTCCTCGATGATGCCTCATGCTGATCAATCCTTTGGTCAAATATCTGATCTATTAGGCAATATTATGTCTGGTACAGGTCAGATACCTTCTCCTGAAATATCTAGTGGCGCTCTAAGCCTCGATGACGAAGCAGTGAAAATTATTGAAGAAGCAACTGCTGTAGTTGAAGAGAATACTAGAGACAAATTTCCCGACCTCCCAACTCAGAATTCTGAATCAAGGACTGAAAGCTCAATCTACTAGGATGATAGTTTATTGAGAAATGTTACAAATCGCCAACTTTATCTTTTTTGTCGTCTCTTAATTCATCTAAATGTTTGAGAAAGGATCTTCGATTGAAGTTGCAGTCAGATTTATTGCTTTTACAGCTAAAACTCTATTAACCACTGATTCGCTTTTATCATTTACTATCATACTTAATTTTTCATTGTCTAGTACAAAACTAGAACTATTCAATTCAGAGTATTAATGAGATGAATATTTGTAAGTATCCTATATCAGAAGATCACAAAGATCTGCCGTTAGCTTTTTTACTTGTTGAGTCAATAAAAGATTTAATGATTTTGATTTAATTCAGTGAGTATTGTTCACAACAGTGGTCCCTCAAACGCATTACAAACGTTAAGAACTACTACAATTCATTGATATGACGCGTATAGAATTCAATATAGGGAAAACGGGGGAACCAATTATTGTGTCCTTTTCATTTCACAGCAGATCAAAATAGAGGTTCCTTATAATACAGCAACACGTTGCACTCAAGCCAGTGGCATGTGGCCCCATGAAAAAAATAAGAAGTAAAATTGCTAAACCAAACGCCCATTGAGGGAAAATGATCGTTATCAGTTGATCGGCATAGAGAATCTGAATGCTATTCTTGCATATAAACCTGGCAATAGTCACATTTTTTATCGAGACCAATTATTGTACCTTCCTCGGTGACATGACAATTAAGGTGAGATCTGGCTTTCTCGATATCTTTTTTGATGCTAGAAACAGTCTTTTCAGATACGTTACCAATACCAATATTTCTAATTATGCTAGTATGCAATGTTCTAACATACTCAAGAATTGTAAATACATTATAGCTTTTAAAATAAGACAATGCTGTCAACTTTCTTATAGCGACGAGATTTTAGAATATGATCAATCTCCATGGTAGAGTACTTTTGCGCCTGTCGTAGATTTGCCCTTTTAGCGCTCGCAGGAACTGCACATGTGATATGTAGCTTGACCTTTTTCAAATATCGAGTTCGTAGCAGGTATTTTTACAGCTAAAATTAAATCTGCTAACGGATTGTTTAACCCTTGCATAGTTACTCAGACTTGGTAAAGGTGAAATCCCAGTTGTGATTACCATCAATAATCGAGATATTTGAAATACCTATATACTTCTCTACACGGGGTACTAGATAAATGAGGTTTCGACAAATCATTAATCTAGGTTACATAAAATAATGGATTCTTTCATGCACTGTTCTTTCTTCTATACTCTTAAAGAATGTCCCACAATGACTACACATATGCATTCCAAACTGTTCAACGTCGCCTTGTTTTAATATTGTTAGGGTATTAATTGCCTCAGTATCTTCTGCTACCATGTACTCATCATAATTGTCTCTTAGTATATTTTCTACAAAGAGTTTAAAATCCTTTAGAGAACCATTAATCCACCGAAAAGTATATAGCTGGTCAGTACTATCTGCGAAACCCGCTACTCTATTTTCATTTTTGTCAAAGGTCTTTGAATTCAACTTGGTTTTAGTATTACCTGTTAAATTATCCTGAGAACTCAACTCTGTTTTGATAGACCTCATAATCGAAGATCGTAAGTCAAGAGGTATGAAGGAAAGATCCAATTTAATATTCAAATTTTATCTCTGAGATTTGTGATGCAGTCAACAAGAACTGGCAAGTATTCGGATCATCAACGAG
>JBOGPP010000288.1:0-2687 GCA_050748485.1 Nitrososphaeraceae archaeon
GAATAGGAGAAGATCAAATATTCTATCTGATGAGCAGAGGGTTCTCAGAGTCAGATGCACTATCACTTATAGTTGGAAGATTCATGGAACCTTTTACTAAGGAATTACCAATGGAATATGCAGTCGAATTGAATAGACTTGTCAAGCTTGAAATGGATGGATCTGTTGGCTAAGTTAGGAATAAAGTCAAGCATATTAGATTTGGATTAACAACTTAGTGACGGATTCTCCCACTAAGGCAGTTAATACAAATGCATACTATTCATCTGGATTAGAAACCTCGGGGCGAGGCTAGATGGTCATAATTTTGTTTGGATTAATCAGATATTGGTAGACATCAAAGAATATAATCTATTCAAATCATGCTTCTTGCTGTTCTTCGGTAACGTACACCTAACTAGCATTCATTTTAATAGAACAAGAATTATTTGATTTCTAGTTATACTAAAATAAATACTAAAATAAATAACATTAAGCCTTCTCGTGTTCCATCTTTTATTGAATCTTGTTCCGCTGAGCCAGTAGACTATCCCACAATTATCGAATCTTTGTATCGTTTCCAATTTTAAATTTTGTACCGTTTTGATAGCTTGTCCCATCCCATCTAAGAGAATGCAACTTCATCTGCAATATATTTAAAGTATTACTTTTTAGTGAATTTATGCATGTCGAGAGTAATAAGGGAGGTCTAAATGAATTACTAGCAGCTATGCTACACAACGAAAATAGGTATATTTCAAATCACCACTTGAAACAGCTACTACATAGAATTGAGGATGATGCGACAGAAATATATCATACAAAGTATGGTTCATACGACACGAGAATTAAATTTAGTATTGATTCTAATGGAGGTTCAGATATTGTTCTTATGGGACGACAGAGTGCTAAATCGCTTGAATGCATTAGAAAATCGATTATCTCCACAACCAAGACAAAGCATTGTAAAAATGATTGAACTTGAACCCAATCACAGACAGCATTCAATATGGGACTTAATATCAGAAATCGAGATCGCGCCAGAAAATTCATTGCAGATGAAGGGCATGCTCCTCTTATAATTGATAAATATGGTAATAGGTAAATCTATTTATTAGATTTATAGCCCAACTTAAATTGATCTCAATTGGCCTCCAGTATGTGGAAAGGAAGCATATCATTTGGGTTGGTGAATATTCCTGTCAAACTTTACACAGCAATTGATACTTCAAAGGATTTTTCATTTAATCAGCTAGATAGTAAAGGACATAGAATACAATACAAGAAATGGTGTCCAGTAGAAGAAAGAGAAGTACCATATGCTGAAATAAAGAAAGGCTACGAAATTGCCAAAGACCAGTATGTAGTGATAGAAAAGCAAGATTTAGAGAAAATAGAGGTAGAAAGTACAAGGACTATTAATATTAAAGAGTTTATCGATGAGCAGGAACTAGATCCATTGTTCGTAGAAAAAAGCTATTACATAGCTCCTGATTCGATAGATAAGAAGAGGAAGAAAGGAAAAGATCCTTCAATCACAACTATTCAAGATAAAGCATATTCTCTTTTAGTAAAGGTATTACATGATACAAAGAAAGTTGCGATTGGAAAGTTAGTTCTAAAAGGTGGCGAGAAAGAACATCTAATTGCTATAAGGGCGTACCAAAGGGGATTTATTATGCACACCTTACATTATATAGATGAAATAAAACCTGTGGAAGATATTGAAGAGATTTCTAAAACAAAGGTTCCTGAAATTGACAAAAATGAAATGTCACTGGGCAAGTTATTGGTTGAAAACCTAACAAGTAAAGACTTTGATATTTCACGTTATCATGATGAATATATAGAAGAATTGGAAGAACTAATTAAATCTAAAGCTAAAGGCGAGGTACAGTTGATAAGAAAGGTAACGAAGGAACCTAGGCAAACACCTGATTTGATAGCAGCTCTGAAGGCAAGTTTAGAAAAGCCATCCCCAGCAAAGGGGACTAAATGAAGAGATTAATTTATTCTATTAAAATCTGGCACTCGAAGATCTTTTGACCATCTCTATCAGTCCAAATGAATAAAATAAAGTTAATTAAAGATATTTACAGCCAAGGACATTGATCGATCTTATCTCTAAAAAATTCGGTTAGTATGACTCTTACCATTTCAGAGAGCTTGCAGTCTACATGAATCTCTTTCATATTCAATTGCCTCGTATAGTTGGTCTGATACTGAGACTATTATTTCTCTCATAACCTATATTGATCTTCCCTTATCTTCATAAGAGTACTCGTAAATTTGGTGATTTCCTTTTTACATTAAACCTGATCAGTTTACATACAAATCATCTGCGTTCGACAAGTCGTTCAATAATTTCCTATCGATTGCCTTTTATTCATTTTTCTATTTTACGATATCGTTATTTCTCACACTTATTCTCTTACTACATCTATGCTATTATTCTAGCAATACATATACCCCATCTGCTTCTTCCTTTACTTGATAAGTCTTCAAGGGTACCTCAGCTGGGGCATTCCTAGGAATTCCACTTTGTAGATCAAAAGCAGATAAGTGTAGCGGACATGTGACCGTTTTATCCTCCTCGTTCAGAAATCCGTTAGATAATTCTGCATAAGCATGAGTACATATTCCATCTGTAGCATATAACTTTCCATTTATCTTGGCTATTAGCAACTTTTTATTGCCATCATCATAGT
>JBOGPP010000289.1:0-3588 GCA_050748485.1 Nitrososphaeraceae archaeon
GCTGTTCTTTTTGAAAATGTCAAGGGTTACACTATCCCAATCTTGGGCAATACGTTTGGGTCAAAAGTGCGACTTGGAATAGCACTAGAAGAAGATGATTTCTCTCATATAGGTAACCGGATCGTAGATCTCACAAGGATGAAAATGCCCACAGGGGTATTTGGTAAGCTTAAGATGCTACCAAAGCTCTCCGAGATTTCTGATTATGGTCCAAAACATATCGATAACGGGCCAGTCAAAGAATTTGTGCTAACCGAAGAGAAAGCGGATCTATCTACCCTTCCAATACTGAGGTCATTTAAGGGTGATGCTGGAAGATTCATCACTTTTGGCCTAATAGTAACAAAACATCCTGACACTGAAGTGACTAACATGGGTGTATATAGGATGCAAATCATAAATGCAAAAAAGGCAATAATGCATTGGCAGATACACAAACGTGGAGCACAACATCTAGAGATTCTAAAGGATAGACGGTCACAAAATGACGTAGAGGGTAATAAAGATAGACGAATAGCAGCCGCAGTTGTGATTGGAGCAGATCCGGCGACTATGTTCAGCGCTGTAGCACCAGTTCCAGAAGGTATGGACAAATACCTGTTCTCAGGAATCGTAAGAAAAAAGGGCATCAAGCTGGTTAAATGCAATACAGTTGACCTTGAAGTCCCCGCAAATGCAGAGATAGTATTAGAAGGATATGTTGATCCAGATGATATACAGATAGAAGGACCATTTGGCGATCATACAGGTTACTATACTCCGCCCGAACCCTATCCTAGTTTCAATCTGACCTGCATCAGCCGGAGGAAGAACCCAATATATCTCACTACAGTAGTTGGGAAACCTATTCTCGAAGACGCATATATTGGGCAGGTTATAGAACGGTCATTCTTGCCACTAATACAGATGTTCCAGCCAGAAGTGGTAGATTTCTCGATGCCGCCCGCCGCGTGGTTTCAAGGCCTTGCGATTATTTCCATCAAGAAGCGATATCCTGGACAGGCCAAGAAGGTGATGATGGGGCTCTGGGGCATGGGACAGCTCTCATTAACCAAGATGTTCATTACCGTAGATCACGACATCAATGTCCATGACATGGATGAGGTCCTCTGGGCGATGACAACGAGAACTGATCCCAAACGTGATCTAATTTTTATCGAGAACGCACCAACAGATACTCTAGATCCTTCCTCACCTCTACTTAACTTGGGCTCTAAAGTTGGGATTGACGCGACAACGAAATGGCGGCAGGAAGGATTTAATCGAGAGATACAGGTTCTGGCTGAGGTTGACGAAGAAACTCAGAAGTACGTCAGCACGAGATGGCATGAATACGGATTCGTCTAGAGGAGCGGCTGTGGGCTGGATCTACATGATGAATAAAAGATGTTACGTTTGAGCGAAAATAATAAATCTCATAGAATAAAGAAAATAAGTTGGGTGTGTCCTGTCAGAAGGATCTAGATAAGTCGAATGTCGAAATTGGGACAATATTGGAGTTTAGAATGAGTGGATGGATGGTGGTACTAGTTTGACAGTAGGAGGAGGAAAAGAAGATAAGGATGATCTTTCCATTGAAGTGGGTATACCTCGACGAGCAGAATCAGATAAGTCTCAACCACAAGGCAAATGTGCCCTTTGTGGAAGGCAGATTGAAATGGTCACTCAGAGCTCTTCTAGCACCAGCGCTGGCGGCAAGAAAGCTCTTTCTCCGATAATAGAAACCGTGGAAGGCACGAATTATGAATTTGACTCTGCTGATTGCGCTGTTATGTTCAAACGCTTGAAGAGCGTCTATGGTGAAAGATTAACGGGCTTGTTGGGTTTGGAGCAATTCATTTCTGATCCATTTTGGAACCGAGTTACTCCCGATGAGGGCGAAATGATTCAAATGCAAAATGAATCTCAAAGAACTGCAAGTGCTCGGGATATTGTCCAGATAATTGAAGAACCAGACAAAATTATACAGGTAGCATACGAGATGATACGTTCGGCGAAGAAGGAAGTACTAATTATGTTCTCTACTGCGAACGCATTTAAGAGGCAAATTTCGACTGGCGGACCAGAGTTGCTAAGGGAGGTGACCTCTACTAAGAGAGATCTTGAAATAAGAATTCTTACTCCAGCAGACCAGGATGTGGAAATATCGTCGGTCGCGTTGAGAGCTAAACTGGATAACGTAAATGTGAGGAATATGGAAGCCACATTACAGACCAAGGTTACTGTCGTTGTAGTAGATAGAAGGCTTTCTCTAGCAGTCGAACTGAAAGACGATTCACAAGATGATATAAATGAGGCACTCAGATCCGCGGTATATTCTAACACCAAATCGGCCGCAATATCATATGTAGCTATATTCGAAAGTCTTTGGAAACAGGTCGAGCTAATTGATCAAGTAAATTGCCTTTGTAAGCAGCTAAAGGACCAACAAACAGACCAAAGGGAATTTATCAGCATAGCTGCGCACGAACTTCGAGCCCCTATCCAGCCTATTTTAGGCCTAGCAGAAGTCCTAAAATCAAGGCAGGAGGTGCAAATGGAAAAACAGAGAGAATTACTAACTGTCATTATACGAAATGCAAGGAGGCTTAAGGAATTGACAGAAAATATTTTGGATATCACGAGAATTGAGAACAAATCACTGGAACTCCAGAAGGAATCCCTTAACATCGACGACATTGTAATTGGCGTCTTCAAAGATGCGCTGGATGGGTCCGAACTCTCTAGGAACATAAGACTCGTTTACAAACATAGTAAGAAAAAGAAATTTTATTCCGACCAGAGTCGGAATCACTCTGAATCATCAATTCCGTTTGGAGCAGCAGGGAAGGGTCCTTCTTTTTATGTCAGGGCAGATAGATTGAGAATAACTCAAGTTATGACTAACCTCGTAGGAAATGCCATTAAATTCTCTAATGAAGGTGATACTGTGACTATTTCAGTATCAGAGGAGAGCAATATACAGAATTTTAAGAAGAATGAGAATGGTAAGGGAAATAAAGTAGTATTAATACGTGTTCAAGATACTGGAAAAGGTATAGATCCAGAAATAATGCCTAGATTGTTCAAGAAATTCGCGTCGAAGTCAGATAAAGGTATGGGGTTGGGACTTTTCATATCAAAGAACATTGTTGAGGCACACGGTGGTGAGATATGGGCGGATGTTCCCAATGCAGAGAAGGGGGCAACCTTCTCGTTTACGATTCCAGTCAGTTGAACTGCCATCCTTCTTTCCTGCTTTCCTTTTTTGCACCCAGGTTCATAAATGAATGAGGCTGCTTTCCTATACTGGTTTGTTCTGATTGACTCTATTTCTCTAACGTGCATATCTCTATTATCTTTCCGGCCCCACATGAAGACGGACTCAGTTATAGCACACAACCTCAGATGAGTCAAATCTCTGAATAAAGATCAAACGAACCCTTTTATATAATAGTAAAATATCTCTTGGTATGACAACTAGTGATAAAAGCAAAGTCCCTAAAATAGTGGCTTTGGAAGTTCTAGAAAAGAACGGTGTGAATATAGATCGCTTGAAGGAACTAATAACGAAAGGGGTTGGAGCTGAATTTACGACATACTATTATT